>JBFJWU010000061.1:0-12989 GCA_041623475.1 bacterium
AAACTGAACAGGACCGCACACCCAGCGGGCTGCTGATTCCGGCATCAGCGGCGCAACCCGACAACGGGTATCGGCGCTTTCGCGTCCTGGCAACCGGACCGTTGTGCGCCGATGATCGAATGAGCGAATTTCCCGAACCCGCGATCCACGCCGGCGACATTGTCCTGGCACCCATCGAAGAACTGGGGATCTACCGCGAATCAGGGCAGGTGTACTACATCGCCCAGTACGAAATGATCGCTGCAGTTATTCGCGACAGCTGAGCGCGTTTCCGGATCAGGCCTCGGGCGATACCGCCATATCAACTACGGCATTCCAGTCCACCTCATCCGGGACCCGTTCAATTACCGGTAACCGTCGACGTAACCGTTGCCAGAATGACTCGGGCGGCAGCACATCGACGCTGCGCAGTACGCGCACAATATCCCGAAAGCGTGCCAGGCGCTGCTCGGCAATCAAGCTGCGCCAGGCGATTGCAAATGCAGTATCCCGCCACCGTCGTGATCGCAGCTCGTCGACAACGGCGACCAGCGCTTTTTCGGAAACCAGGCGATCGTCGAACATCAGGATCGCCAGTTGGAACGTGTCGTCAAAAACCCTTAGCCTGCTGCCAAAGGACTGAAAATAGCTGGCATCCCGACGCCGTTCACGGCGAATAAAGATTCGTCGCACAGGAGCAGCATCGGCTGCATCTGTCATTTGCTTGCGGATCTCGTCCTCGACAGCGGACCGGACATTGTGCAGCGCAAAAAGTCGGCGAACGACAGAGTCCGGAATCAGGCCGGTCCGCAGGTCCGCGTACATGCTGTAGATCAGTGGATCCTGGTCCCAGTCATCACCCAGCAGGACTTCGCGGTCGTCGCTGCCGACTTCCTTGGCCAGCGTGGCCAGGGCATGCAGTTTGTAACCGAACGGGTCGGCGATTTCCTTCAATCGGCCTTTCTTGAGCAGCGACCACTGGTCCTTAAGAACCAGGCGCTGGACCGGTACCCCATCCAGGTCCAGTTTTTCTTTGAGCTTTCGCGCCATGAATGTCGGACTGGCGCTGAGCACGGTCAACCGCGACTGCTCGCCCAGCGACCGGACCAGCGCCGCCATCCCCGGCAATGTCAGTTTGCTGTGGACCGACTCGAAAGGCAGCCGGATCATTCGCAGCCGGTCCTCCAACGGCGTCGCCAGGTACGTCTTGTCCAGGTCCATGCGGAAATGGGTCAGTGCCGTCACTTGCCGATACAGAAACTGCTGAAGATTCGGTCCAGAACCTGCTCACTGTCCACCAGACCGAGCAACTGCTCCATTGCCCGAACGGCCAGCCGCACGTCCTCGGCAACGATTTCTGCAGGCTCGCCGCCGGCCAGCCGACCTGCGGCCCCATCCAGGTGTGCTGCGGCCTGACGGCAATCTGCCTCCTGGCGCAACGTCTGGACGACCGTGTCGTCATCCGGTGGCGGGCACGCCGCCACAATTCGTGCACGTAGTTGGTCGATGCCGGTCCCGTGTAATCCGGACACAGGCAGTTCCCTGTCGTTGGGCGCCGATTGGATGTCCACTTTGTTCCAGACCCGGATAACCGGCGCGTCGGTCTTGACGTCGACGGCCGGGGCATCCGGTGCGGCCACCAGGACTACCACATCTGCGCTGGCGGCCTGTTGTTCTGTCCTGCGAATACCGTCGGCTTCGATAGGGTCGGCAATGTCTCGCAAGCCGGCCGTATCAATCAACCGTACCGGCAGGTCATTGATCCGGGTCGTTGATTCCAGGAAATCCCGCGTCGTGCCCGGTTGGTCGGATACGATGGCCCGATCCTTGCCAGTCAGGCAGTTCATCAATGTACTTTTGCCGACATTTGGTGCACCGGCCAGGACAATCGTCGCCCCGTGCGTCCAGATCCGCCCGGCACCTGCCCGTTCTGCCTGCGAACGCAGTTCGGTGGCCACTGATACCAGTCGCTGAACAAGTTGCTGCCCCGTTTGCGGAGTAATCGGTTCATCCGGAAAATCAATCGCTGCCTCCAGCTGCGCCAGCAGGTCGACCAGTTCGTGACGCATGGCTTCGGCCCAGTCGCGCAGCGACCCTCCCAGTGCAGCCAGGGCTTTGGTCACACCTGCCGGGCTGGCGGCATCAATCAAATCTGCCAGCGCCTCGGCCTCGGGCAGCCCCATCCTGCCGTTCAAGATCGCTCGACGCGTAAATGCGCCGGGACCTGCCAGTGACGCGCCACTGGCCTCGAGCGCGCAGACCAGTTGTCCGGCGATAACCGGATTGCCGTGCAGGTGAAATTCAACCAGGTCTTCGCCGGTGTAACTGTTGGGACCCTGAAAGTACAGGACCAGGCATTGGTCGATAGGCGCACCCGCCGAATCGCAGATCATCTGCAGCGATACCCGGCGAGATTCGACCTTCTCGGGGTGGCTACAGGTGGCGGCCACCAGATCGGGCACGGCCGGCCCGGACGCCCTGACAATGGCGATCGCACCGCGGCCTGGCGGCGTTGCTACTGCAACGATGGTCTGCTGTGCCGCCATGGGTGCTGCTGGATCCGGTCCGGATCAGACGTCGACCGAACCGCCTGGATCCATTGTGACGACATACGAATCCCCGCCAAGCAGCTCCTGCAACTGCTCGGGCGTACCGGTCAGCAATGGAAAGGTTCCGTAATGGACTGGAATCACGGTGCCAACGTTCAGCAGTTCGACCGCTTTGGCCGCTTCGCGGGGTCCCATCGTGAAATGGTCGCCGATTGGCAGGCAGGCGGCCTCTGGTGAGTACAATTCGCCGATCAACTGCATATCCAGGAACACGCAGGTATCACCGGCGACGTACAGGGTTCGCTCGTTTTCGAAGTGAATCACAAATCCTGCTGGCTCGCCCCCGTAGATAATCTGGTTACCATCCATAATCCCGCCGGAATGTCGCGCATCGACCATCGTAATATCCAGCCCGGCAACGGATTGGGTGCCACCCTTGTTCATCGCACTGATGTTGCCGACCCCTTTGCCCTCCAGCCAGGCCGCGATTTCAGGAATACAAACGATTGTCGGTTCATGGGCCTTGGCGATCGCAACCAGGTCGCCAACATGATCGAAGTGGCCGTGGGTCACAAGCAACATATCCAACCCGGCAAATCGATCGATGGATTTCCATTCATCGGGGCAGGACGGGTTGTCATTCAGCCACGGATCAATCAGTACCGTTTTGCCTTCGGGGGATTCCAGCAGCAGGGTCGCATGCCCCAGCCACGTTACTTTCACACCTGCCATCACGGGCCTCCTTTGGTCAACACTGACGAGAACTAGCACGATACCGAATGCCGGTATGCGCTGCAATGCCAGATTGGCGTCAAGCCTCGAAAACAGCCGGTTATAATATAGGCGGAACGGATGAGGGAAGGTGTGGAGTTAGGCAATGGGATCGGATCAAAACCTGCGCCTGGTGCATGAAGACGAGCTGATCGAGACTGCGATGCAGGTCTTCGAGGGTTTTTTGCGCGAAAAGGGGTTGAAACAGACCCGCCAACGACAGGTGATCCTCAACACATTCCTTGAGGACGACGAGCACGTAACGGCTGAAGACCTTTATCGACGGGTCCAGAACCACGATTCCGGCATCGGTTTTGCCACCGTTTACCGGACCCTGCACTTGATCGTCGAGTCCGGAATCGCCCGTGAACGAGAGTTCGCCCAGGGGCGAAAGTTCTACGAGCACGTCATCGGTGAAACCCATCACCATCACCACCTGATTTGCACATCCTGCGACAAAATTGTCGAATTTATCTGCCCCGACGTCGTCGAACAGTCACAGGTCAAAACAGCCGAGGAACACGGTTTTGTCCTGACCGGACACGTCCATGAACTGTTCGGTGTCTGCCCCGACTGCCAGGGCAAGAACTGACCCGATGCCGGACCTGCCGGCACCTTTCTGAAATCGGAACGCTTTAATGCCGGAACCCGGGAAAACCGTGTACGTCGTCTCGCTTGGTTGCTCAAAGGCCCAGGTCGATGCCGAGGCCGCCCTGGCAACCCTGGTCGCCCGGGGTTACACCCTGGCCGACCAGCCGGAAGGCGCGGACATGGTTGTCGTCAATACCTGCGGCTTTATCGAGCCCGCAGTCCAGGAGTCCGTCGATACGATCGTCTCGCTCGGCGACATGAAAGATGCCGGCGACATCGGCGAACTGGTAGTTGGCGGCTGCCTGGTGGACCGTTACGGAACGTCGCTTGGGGACGAACTGCCCGAAGTCGACCGGTTTTTTGGTAGCGGCGCGTTTCGCCAGTGGGCCGATCGCGAGCGCGGCCAACGGATCCTGGCCAGCCCGGGCCCGGCCTTGCCTGATTCCACGGATGGCCGGATACTTCTGAACGCCCCCCACTACAGTTATCTCAAAATCGCTGAAGGGTGCGACCGCGCCTGTGCGTTTTGTACGATTCCGTCAATCCGCGGAAAACAGCGCAGCCGCGCAATGGCCGATATTCTGGCCGAATTGGACAGTCTGGCTGCACAGGGTGTGCGCGAAGCGGTCCTCGTCAGCCAGGATACCGTGCGCTGGGGACTGGATCTGGAACCCCGGCAACGCCTGGGCGACCTGATGAATGCGATTGAACTGGGGCACGGACCGGACTGGGTTCGCCTGCACTACCTGTATCCGGACGCAGCGGCCGAAGCAATCGTTGATCAACTGGCTGCCGGCGACCGAATTGTCCCCTATGTGGACGTTCCCATTCAGCACGTCTCGGACGACGTCCTGGCGCGAATGCGCCGCGCCCATCGGCGGCACGATATCGAACGGCTGGTCGAACGCCTGCGCACGGTCAACCCGGACATTTCGATCCGGACGACCGTCATTGTTGGTCACCCGGGCGAATCGGACCAGGATGTCACGGAACTGTGCCGGTTCCTGTCAGATATTCGCTTCGATGCGGTCGGCATCTTTACCTACTGGGATGAAGAAGGTACACGGTCCGCCGAGCAGACTGACAAGGTCGACCCCGACGAACAGCAGGACCGCGCAGCCGCTGTCGAAGACGCGGCTCGCGAGGCAGCAGAACTGGCGGCAGAACGATTTGTCGGCCGTATGCTGCCTGTTCTGGCCGACGGACTGGACCCGGTCGAAGGCCGGGACTGGATTGGGCGCCACCCGGGACAGGCGCCGGATGTCGACGGTATTGTCATCCTGCGCGGCTTCCAGGGACCGGCAGGAACCATTGTCCCGGCAAAGATTGTCGGGACTGATGGTTTCAACCTGGTCGCGGAACCCGCCAGTACCGAGCCCGGTCTGAAGATCATCTCCAATCCCTGAACAACTGCGGACCCCGTCCTGACAGGCCTTTCGGGGGATCGATCCGGACAGTTGCACATCCTGAACCGATTCAATACAATAGTGCGCCTGATGAAATGACCTCAGGGGGCACCGTGGCAAAACCGCGCAAACTTACAGCAAAGCAAACTGAATCCTTCCGCAAGGACCTGGAAGAGATTCGTCGTGAAGTCCTGTCCGGGATTCAGCAACGAATCGCGGCCAAACGGGATGATACAGGCGTCAAGGAAATTGGCGACGATTTCGATTCTGCGTCAGAAGGGCGAGAGCAGGAACTGGGGTTCCTGATGAACACCCGCGACCGGGAGAAAATTGTCAAGATCGAGGAAGCCCTGCGCCGGATCGACGACGGTGAATATGGCATCTGCGAAGAATGCGGCGAACCGATCGGTGCCGCCCGGCTAAAGGCCATGCCATTCACGGTCCTGTGCGTACGTTGTCAGGAAGCCGAAGAAGAATGGACCAAAATCGCCCGCGAACGCGAACTGGAAGAGGACGACCGTCAGTTCTTTGAAGTCGCCGAATCCGAACTGGCCGACAAGGGCAACGACGTCGAAGACTGACGTGTGTTGTCTGGCTTTTGGGCCGTTTACTTCGAGCAGTCACAGCCAGCCAGTTGATTGATCTATTCCGGGGTTCGGGCAGCAGGATTTCCCTCTGGTCCACCCGGCAACCGGTTCATTAAGATCGTCGATTCAATTCGAAATCGCTGCGCCTGATGTCCGGACAATTCGGAAGTTAGTTGTCCGTCGGTGCCTTTGGCGCGCCACCAAACTGGGACAGCAGGGATCCAAGCGAGAACTCTTCGTCAAACCATCGCTGCATCGCTATCGTCGCCCGATGAATCGACCACAACGTGGCCGGCTGGAAACTGGTTGAGTCATTGGCGCAGGTTGGCTGGATTGTGCTGGTCCGGACGTACAACAGGTTGTTGAACGACGGATCCTGCCAGTAGGTATACGACAGGCCGCCGCGTTCGGCGATGTTCAACCCGGATGCCGATGCAATTTCCTGGGTGTCCGAATCGGGGTTGTCCTCGGGCTTCATGCAGTCCGGCGGGACCTGGGCATTTGGCCCGTCGAAAAAGATCCACGGCTGGAAAACCGAAATTTCCGGATCCAGCGCCCCATAGGCATCGGGTCCGGTCTGGAAATGGGGCGAATCACCGCCATTAACCAGAGTTCCGTTTACATACTCGCCCGTGGTCTGCCAGGGGAAATAGGCATCCTGGCCGTTGGCCAGTTCTTCTTCGATGACAAATTCGTTAACATTAATGGCCCCACCGCTTTCCGTAAATCCGGTGACCATCTCCCAGTATGGCAACAGTTCCCGCAGCGGCTTGGGGGACCCTGCATCGGGGTCGTTGCGGAAGCCAGCCGTAAAATCGAGTTCAAACACATCCGGCATCGCATTGCTGCCGAAAAATGCGGTCGTCCCGATCAGCGGCTGGACCAGGTTGAACAGGTTAAGCCGCTCCGATTCAATGGTCGGGTCATCCACAGCGGAAAACTGGTTGGCCAGATTGTTGACCAATTCGTTGAGGACGCGAATCACGTCATCACTGCTGACCGTAACAATAATAAAGCTGTTGACCAGCAGGATTGCGTCTTCCAGCGTGTCCAGGTCAGACTGGCTGATACCGGGCAAATGCAGGTCGATGTCGACGATCTGGAAGCCAATACCGTCGCCCTGTCCGACCAGGCCATCCGTGTCTGCGTCATCAAATACAAAC
Source organism: bacterium (assembly GCA_041623475.1). Taxonomy (GTDB): domain Bacteria; phylum J088; class J088; order J088; family J088; genus JBFJWU01. The sequence goes on from JBFJWU010000061.1 coordinate 7,047, forward strand.
GCGTACTCCAACAGGTCGTCCTGGTCGGTGATGTTACTGTGCCGGACAGTACGCCGGATCAGGTCGTCCAGGAGCGGCTCTGCAGTCCGAAACGCGTTGGCAAACGAATCATCGACGCGCAGGAAATACTGGTCCCAGCGTGTTTCGTGCCGGGCCAGCGTCTGCTGATGGTCCATCAGGAACCCCAGCGCCCGCACGTGCTTGGTCCAGGTGAATTGCGCCGTGGCCGTACGCGCCGCCTCGAAACATTCCAGGACCGTATCGACAATGCCATTGTTATTTGTGTCTTCGGCCCTGCTTTCGACCTCGGGGTCAATGGCGGTGCCGAAATAGGGGCTGTTTCGTTCCAGCGCCGGTCCGCCTTCGGTCAGTTCCGTGCCGACAACAGGCAATACGCCGCACTCCAGCGAATCGATCAAGCCAACGCCCGAGACCAGGTCCAACGCCCACTGGGTCGCAAAACTGATCTGGTCTTCCATAATGGTCAGGTCGTGGCCAATGATGGCAAACAGGACACCCTGGACGGATTCGACGATCGTCCGGATCAGACGTGCCTCGGCCAGGTCCCAGCGTTCGCCCATCCGCAGCTCGACCGCAATGAACTGCTGGCTGGCCCCACGGGCCACTTCTTCAACCGAATCATTGGACACCAGCCGGAACGGCACGCCCGGTTTCTCGTCAAACGTATCCGAGCGCGATCCACCATTCAGGAAGTTTTCTGAATCGTTGGCAATAAAAACACAGTCGGGCATCGTTTCCAGCTGTGCCTCGGCTTCGATGATATTGGTAAACGCCCGCTGCAGGCTGCCAGTGTAAAAGTTCAGGACCAAGTCACCCAGATCCTGCTCCAGCTGATGATCGCTGGGCAGCAGCCCGCCCAATGACGGTGCAAACCCGACCGAGCCCAGGACATCACCAAAATCATCCGGGTCCACGGCCAGCCCGACCAGCAGCGCCAGGGGGGCATTAATCACCGAAAACAATCGCTGCACAGCCGACAGGAATACACCGTACGTCGGACGGCAGGCATCGAGGACAAAATCCCCGGTTGTATCATCCTGCAGGCTTGCGGTGGCGGACGTCACTGCACCGGCATTGCGGTTGAACTGCCGAACCAGGTCCAGTGCCGCAAAATAATTGACTCTGGCACCTTCGAAATTGAAGTTGTTCAGTTGTTCGTCAGCCGTTTTGACCTTTTCGATGTAACGGCACTCGAGGCTTTCCTCGGTAAACTTGTAGCCGAAACTGGTCAGGTCCTCTTTGCAGACCGGCGGAGGATCGTCAAAGCTGGTGCATGCGGCCTGAAGGATCAGGACCGCCGCCAGCAACAAAATGGGCGACTGACGTCGCATGTGACGGCGCTCAGCCGCCGCCGAGCAACGAATCGACGCAGTAGATCCTGGTTGGGGTCGGTTCTTCGCCTGGCAGAACGAGGTCGCCCCAGACAAATCCGTCCGTCGTATCCGTGATCGGCCGCCTGTCCACAACATTTGCACCATCTGTGCGGATCGCGAGCACATTGTTACCACCCGTGTTGGACACCAGCAGGAATGTCGGTGCCATCCGGTCCTCGGTATTACCTGGCAACAGCGTCAAGCCAAACGGATCCTCGACCAACCGGGTCCCGTCCTCGTTGTTGCGCACTTCAAAGTAGCCGCCAACGGGCGCCGTGACCGCGTTACGTTGCTCGGTGCTGGCACCGGTGGTCAGGGCGTCAGTAAACCCCGCGACCTCGGTAAAGGCATTTGCAGCCTCCAGCAGTTCGGCATCCAGCCAGGCGGTCCAGTCTGCGTAATCACTGACCGCACCCGGTCCGGCCGGAAAGGTATTTGATGCCAGGCGGATGGCCCCGACAAAGTCATCGTCGCCCTCGCCCTGGTCATCGGCGCTGAACCACAACTGTGGCACCGATTGCGGCGCAAAGCCGGCACTGAATCCAGCGGTCGAGTCAATCAGCATCGACTTGATCACAATTCCTGCCGGCATGTTCAGCCTGGATACATCCGTTGTCCCGGTGCCCTGATCCAGCCGCAGCCGCGCGATGAAAGAAGACTCGCCGGATACGATCGAGTTGTACGCCACATAAATATCACTAATTTCGCTGACCGGGTCCTCGAAGAACCGGTGCCGGACGACATCGACCGGAATCACGCCGGCGAATGAGAGTTCTGGTACACCGATCACGGTCCCGGAATCCCTAAGAATCAAGCTGGTCCACGAGGTCCCGGAAAGGGGGCTGTGCCCGGCCACCAGGATCCGGTTCGTGCTGCCATCGCTGGCGGTCAGGAATATTCCGGCCGATGGGCGGGCATCCGGGCCATTGTCCAGCAGATGAAACTGCCGGGAATTGCCGTAATCCCCGCCGGTCCGCACGTCAACCGTTGCCGCACCTTCGGACAGGATCGCAATGGCGCGGTTGTCACCAGCGGCTCCCCCCAGCGCATTGGACACCAGGCGCCGTGGGCGGACCTGGACTTCGTACAGCTCCTCAGCCTCGACATACCCTGCCAGGTATGCGGCAGCGTGCAGGCCGTCGGTTGTGTCCTGCTGGGGCGTCAGGCTGAGCGTTATCAGGGCGCCGCCCTGGCTGTCGATACGAATGTCGTGTGCTTCGGTGTCAAATCCGTCAGCACCGAATGGTACACGGCCAACCGGGTCGTCTGCGGGCTGCTCGTCAAACGGCAGGATCGACAGCGACGGGTCACGGTTGGCTTCGGAATCGCCGATATTGCCGTCACGACGCAGGTTCAGGTAATGGATCTCGTCCAGTCCCGACGCGATGACCGCGCCGACAAAGGCGTTGGTCTGTGGCGGGTTGCAGGGCGGATTGGCACACAACTTGGTTGTAAAAACGACCTCGTTGCTGATCAGTTCGCCACCATTCAGGGAAATAGAAATCGGGACTTCCTGCTCCTGGGCCAGGTTGGCGAGCGGCGTCGTAAAGACAATTTCCTTGCCATCCCATTTTTTAATGACACCATTGACCGGATCGATATCGGCTGCGTTGACTTCCTGCCCGGTACAGGCTGCCAGGGCGGCCTGCGGCACGATTTCGATATCTCCAAAGTTAACGACCGCAGTCGGGTCGTCACAGGGACTGCTGAACAGCAGGCCTTGCAGAGTAACCTCGGTGCCGGGGACACCCTCCTGGGGTGAAATGCGCAGAATCTCGGGCGGCAACCCCAGGTCCAGATCGCAGCCACCAATGATTTCGCAGACGCAACCAGTTTGGGTTCCGCCGACGATCACCGTCAGGGACAGGGCGACCAGGCGCCGTAATTTTCGCATAGTTCCTCGCGATGCCCGCATCCGTGATGCCTCCTCAAACACAGTTATTTTACCGAACCCGTCAAGGCAATTCGCCCATGACACGGGTTCTGCTGGCAGAACAGGCTATATCTTAGCGGAATCGGGGGGAAAAATCGTGTGATTCAGGTCACGTTGGCGGGTTTTTCTTCGAGCCGCTCGCCGATTTGTCGCAACCCGTCAATAGAATGGACATCCTCGTCCAGGGACGGCACCGCGTAGACATCAATCAGCGCCGCTTCCTGCAGTTGCCGGATCGCAGCCGACTGGTTGCGGGCGACAGTTTCCAGTTTGCCGCCCCAGTCGGCGACGTGGGCGGCCAATTCGTCATCCATTTTTGCCGGATCCGGCAGGTTCTTCCGACCCAGCGCGCGCGGGCGCAACCAGCGGTTGACGATAACGGCGCTGACACGAATGCCCATACCGGCCAGGGTTTCCCGAAAGCCGCCGGCATCATCCAGCTGGTGCTCATTGGGGCCGGTAACGACGACAAACGTCGTCTGTTCCTGGCGCAGCAGCGCCTCGGTCAGGTCGGACTGGTCCTTGTACGGTTCCAGGATCGCCTCGGCGATGCGGAAAAAGTCGGCGATCTCCTGGACGAGGCCGGCGCCGGTCAGGCGGTCCAGCGCCTTGAAAAAGACATCGGTACCCCGTTTGAACAGGTTCCAGCCAACTTTGCCACCGACATTGACAAACATTTGCATGACCCGCGAGTCAAAAAATTCCATCAACCGCCTTGGCGCTGTCAGGAAATCCAGCGCGTGGGTCGTCGGCGGGGTGTCCAGGATAATCCGATCGTAGCCCTCTTCTGTTGCGATCTCATACAGACGCTGCATGGATGCGTACTCCTGGCTGCCGCTGAGTCGTGTCGAGATGTTCTGGTACAGCCGGTTTTCGAGGATCTGCTTGCGGGTCGCCTCGTCCGGTGCGTACCGTTCGACCAGACGGTCGAACGTATTCTGGACATCCAGCATCATGGCGTACAGTTCGCCCTTTGGCTGCAGGCCTGCGTCCTTCAATCGCGGCGTCACATCAGCGGCTTCTTTGCCAATGCCGTCCAGCCCCAGGGCACCGGCCAGGCGCCGCGCCGGATCAATGGTCAGGACCAGCGTCTTATAGCCGCGACGGGCGCTGACAATCCCCAGCGATGCGCTGACGCTGGTCTTGCCGACCCCGCCCGAGCCGCCAACGATAATGATTCGCGCGTTGTCCAGGGTCTCAGTCAACATCAGCGTGGACCTCGATCTGGTCGACAAACGATTCCAGCAACTCGGACTCGGAAAACGACGGCAGCCACGGTGCCAGGTAAGCGTCGATGCCCGATTGTTCGATCCGTTCGATGTGGGATGTCTGGTCCCGGCGCCAGTTCTGCAGCCAGTTCAGGTGCTCGCGGTAACCGGATTCGGCCTTGCCAAGCGCGGTTGTAATGGCAGGGTCTGATTTGCCGGCGAGCCACGCCTGGAATCGTTTGGGATCCGGTTCGCCGACTTCGGGAAAGAGGCCATTCATCACAATTCCCGACACGTCGTAGCCGGTATCCTGGTCAATACTGCTGACCAGTTCCAGCACCTCGTCAACCGGCAGTTCCTCCAGCAGCGTCACTGCGATCAGCGCCGTGTTGGCGCGATCGCCGAGCATGCGATCGATATCCCGGGCACGGTCCGCCACGGGTCCGCTGCTGATAATATCCAGCGCCGCGTGGGGAAACCGCAACAGTGCCAACCCGTGCCCGGTTGCCGGCGCGTCAACGACGATCTTGTCCCAGTAGGGCTTGCCGCGATAGGTCCGCTCGGCCTCGTACCAGATCTTGCCGGTAGTCACCAGGGCATCCAGGCCGGGCAGCGCAGTTGTAAAGACACGAAACAGGGAATTCCGGGCGATGCTGCGACTGACCAGCGGCACGCGAAAAACGATCTCCAGGTATTCCTCGATCGCCGGCTGGAACCGCAGGTTCATGCCGCACAGGTTGTCACTGATTCGGACCGGTTCGTACCGGGGGGTATAGTCCGGAAAGAAATAGCCCCCGCGTGGGGCTTCGGTCATCTCGACCCACAATGTCCGTTGTCCCTGCCGGGCAGACCAGACAGCGGCGGCAGCACTGACAACGCTTTTGCCGACACCGCCCTTGCCGGTGACAAACAGCAGGCGCTTGTCGAAAAGCTGGCTGAGATCAGGGTTGGGCATGGTTTCGATCGTTTCCGTTAACCCACTGGCTGGTCAAGCGCCGCAGCGACCTGGCGAATCACGTCGCGGTTGAGGACAACGGCAAAATGACCCAGGTACTCGAATTCCAGGTTGTTGGCGCCGTCCAGGTGGCAGGACTGCCAGGGAACCACAAGGTTGTCGTAGCGGCTGGCCACACAGATAAACCGGCTGCGGTCCTCATTGCGGTTCTTACGCTTGAGACGCTTGATGTCGTCACTGCCCGGTCGCAGGTCTGCCGCCAGGTGCGGTCCGGCCAGGAACCACATCTGCGTTCCATCGTGAGGCGTCGCAATCGTCACGACGTGTCGAACCAGGTTGGGACCAAACTGGCGCAGGTATTGGCGAATAACCAGCCCTCCGTCACCGTGGCCGATCAGGATCCACTTCTGGTCCGGCAATTGCAGTGACAGGTCTTCCAGGCGCCGATGCAAG
>JBFJWU010000062.1:0-12963 GCA_041623475.1 bacterium
ATGAACATGTGCTGAACCATGTCCGCCTCTTCAATGTAAAAAACAATCAGGCCATCAGGAAATCGACCCAATGTGTGATCAAGCATTTTCTGACGTTCATCGACAATGGTTTCGACCTGACGTTCAAAAAACCCCAGATCAAGTAATCCGTCGTTGACGGGCCACGTATCAAAAGGAATTCCCTGGGTATGAAAGAGCCCTATCTCCCCGGCCAGCGATGCCGCGAAATCAGCAGGATAGGAAATATCGATGTGAGGCGCGCGAGGATCGATGTTAACAGGACCGGCATAGAGTCTAAGATCCGGCGAGACCTCGGCCAGAAAGAATCGAAAGATCCCGTCAATATCCGGTGCCCACTCCTGTTCAAAACGCACGTCAACCCAGTCGCTCCAGCGGCCCTCCTGTACATCAACAACTTGACCCTGAATTCGAATCGCGACACTGTCTGTTGCAGCCTGGTTGACCGAAAATGTCGCAACGGCGGCCCCGGATTGCGTACCCGGACCAGAAATCTGCAGTTCAGCAGTGGTGTTGAATCGCTCGACCGGGACAACGCGTGGATTGGCGCCCGCGAGATCATCCGGGTCCGATGAAAAAAATGTGTAGGTTCCTTGCGTACCGCGGATATCCGGAGTTCCCATTCCCGACAATTGGACTCCGTTCAATGGCTCGGGCGGAAACGTCAACGGCAGGCCGATCACTGCCGTCGGCACGCCCAAATCGGATGCCACGGTCCAGAAATCCGGTGTTTCCTTGACCCTGACCGGATGCCCCGATTCGATCTTGCTGGTTGACAACGACAGCAAGTAGGTGTTTTGATCCCGTCGGACAAAATCAAACACCCCGTGCTTGCCGGGCAATGTTCCCGTTGACAGGGACGCCCAGGCCACAGGTGATTGCGGTGGGAACGTGGTCTGTAACCTTCGATAGCCACCGCTGGCCGCGAGCCCGGAAAACGCCGGCAGCAGCCCCCTGCCCATCATTGATTCGACCCGATCGGCATCCAGACCATCGACCGAAAACAGGACAATCCTGTGCTTTATGGTCAGTCTCTGACCGTAAAGCACAGCATAATAGGCCCCATAGGCCAACATCGAGACCACCAGGCACACTCCCAGAAACCGCCGTTTCCTGAACAGGAAGTCCCGGATGCGTCGTACGGCAAGTGCCGCCAATGCACCTAAACCGGCAAGCAACCCCAAAAGCCAACTCACGGCAGTGGCGACAACCCAGCCGGTGCCCGGGTCGATGTAGGATCCGAATCCGGGAGCTCGGTGTCGGTCAATTCGCCACGTCCAGCGGCCGAATCTATTGAACATAGCCGAGTGACCTTAGTTGCTCCAGCTTTGCCGGTGCCAGTTCTGTCGAACGGCGTTCGTACAGGGACAGCGCTGCGAATTCTGCAGACAGGAATCCACGAGCTGCTTCGATCTGCTCCAGGGAATCCAGTTTCACAACCTGATCATCGGTATTCAGGAACGTCGCGGTTTCCTGGTGCAGGTTCCAGTGTCCGCCCGCATCCGCCAACTCAAAAACGACTTTTCCACCACGACCGACGGCCACCACTTGCGATCGGTCGCCGTCCGGCATGCCGGCAACCAGCGCCCAACGAGGCTGTTCTGCAGCGTTATCCAGCGCCGCAAGTGCAGCATCCGGACTTGCGGCTCGGGTCATGACACGATTCATCAGGTCATACAGCCCCGCCCCGGAAACGGGTCCGGCAATTCGCCGCGGCGCGACCCCTGCACCAAACGCCAGCATTGGAATTCGAATGACCTGCTGCCAGAATGCGTGCCCGTGACCGAATGCACCGTGTTCCCAGATTTCCTCGCCGTGGTCCGAGGTGAAAATGACCAATGTATCGTCCAGACGGTCGTAATCTTCAAGAACATTCAGCAGTGTGGCCATCTGCCGGTCTATGAAATGAACCTGGCCGTCATAGACATCAGACACGTAATCCCTGGACAAGGCGTCGCCAAAATCCATGTTTGCCCGTTCCCTGACATATTCCATCGAGAAACGATGCGACCCGGGGGCGTACCGCTGCGCCATTCGCGGATTTGAAGCGAACTTCAGACTGTCGACATTGGCGAAATAGGGTGTATGGACGTCCATCAGATGGAGATGGATGAAGAACGGTCGGTCACCGGCTTTGTCCAGTGCGGCAGGCAGGTACTTGCCGATAACATGGTCAGCGTGGGACCGCGGCTCGAACAGTTGCCATTCAAATCCCTGAGTCATGTTGAAATCTGCGGACAGATTGTAATTTCGGCTGCCAACCAGGCCAGTAAAAAAACCGATATTCCGGGCTCGTTCCGCGATCGTCAGGAAGGACTTACCCAGGGCATCATCGTAGTCCAGCACCAGGTGCCTTGCCGGCCCCAGCCCCGTATAAATTGAAGCAACAGACGGGCGAGTCCAGGAGGAATCACTGTAGGCGAATTCAACCAACGCACCTGACGCTGCGAGTTTGTCCAATGTTGGCGATGTATTTCGTGAATAGCCATAAATACCCAGCCGATCGGCACGCAATGTGTCAACAACGACCAGAAGAATGTTTGGAGGTCTCTGTGCCGGACCATTCGGCACCGCGCCAGCCCACGCCAGCCCCATTCCGACAACAGCAAGAACGCCAGCCAGCGCCGGAATTCGATACCTGAAAGCCGGTAACCCTGCCCGGTTGACCTCGACCACCGTGAACAACCCCCAGACAGAAATCACTGCAACCACCCCAAATGGCCAGAACTGACTCTTTAGCCAGATTTCGATCAAACCCAGCTGCCCTTGCATAATCCAGTCCTGGGCAAACACTTCCGAAGCAGCCGCAACAGCCATCGTCACGACGGGAATCATCAACGTCGCCAGTATTTCAAGCGCAAAACGGTTGCGTGAGCCGGCAGTCACGGTGGTACTGGGATGCCTGGAATTCAGTGGACTAAAGGTTTGTTACCAACTGCTCAACGACCTGCTCAAGTTGCCGCAGGTTAGACACCGTTGCCGTTGCTTTGAAACTTCGTTCATAGTCCTGCATAACAGAATCCCCCAGCCCCCAGGAGCCCCTGGGCTCCGGGTTCAGCCAAAGAGTATGCTTGGCCCGTGATGAAAGTTTTCGGACCAGGTCTGGCTCGTGGTCCTGATAATTGCTGCGTGCATCGCCTAACGCAATAAAGACACTGCGTGGCGTGACCGCGTCGGCATAATCAGTCCAGAACTGCCGGAACGCCTCGCCGTAATCACTGTGTCGATACAGGTTGATGTGCCGCGCCGACATGATGTCTTCGAAAGCACGATCGAATTCGCGGGTGCGCATGTAGTCAGTCACCTCTACGCAATCGGCAACGAACGCAAAGCTGCGCACCCTCTGAAAAAGGTCCTGCAACGAGAAAACAAACATCAAAAAGAATTCGCTGGCAGCCCGGACCGATTCACTAAGGTCAAAAAACACCACCAGCTCAGGTTTGTTGCGATGCTTGCGCCGGTACTTCAGGTGAAACGGCACAAGGCCGGTCTGCAGGTTGGCACGGACTGTTTCCTGTACGTTCAACGTCCCCCGGCGGGCACGCTTGCGACGCATGGTTGTCCGGGTCTTAAGTTTTTGTGCAAGGCGCCGGACTTCCTCGCGCATCAGTTTTATCTCGTCCTGGGAGGCCCGGTAAAAGCTGCGATCCATCAGCGAGTTGTAACGAAACCTGTTCAGGTATTCCAGATCTCGCTGCTGCATCTGCCGCGCCACGTAATCCCGGACCTGGGCCTCGAACGCCTGCAACCTGTTCTGCAGCAGGTCAGCATCTGCCGGATTTCCACCTGCCCGCGCCTGTTCAATCGCATTCCGGATCGAAGCGCGAGCGCCCTCTTCGTCAAATTGTTCAAGGATACGATAGGTATAAAACCCTTCCTGCCAGAAGTTTCTCAGGTTTTCGACTCCGGCCCGCCGGCCCATTTGCCGGATCCGGATCTGCATCGCGCCACGGTCACCGCGGGCAATTTGCTGGGCCAGGTCCGACATCGCGTTCAATAAGCCAGGATCGCCAAATGCGCCGTCAGGATCGCCGTCCAGGAGGCTGTCACCATATCCATCGCGCGGTGCGTCACCCTGGTCACCGTTTGGGTTGTTGGCAGGGTCCGGGTCGCCCTGCCCCCGGGCCCCGGCCGTACCTGGTGACACAAAATACAGGTCAAACAGTCGATCGAATACGGGAACCTGGTCCGCGTCTTTGACCAGTGTCGCCCGCAAGGCCGCACGCAATCGTTCCGGATAAACGGGACCGGACAGCGCCGCTGCCCGAAGTCCATCCATGGCCTCGTCTGCGGATACTCGAAAGTGATTTCCACGCAGGACCGTTACAAACTGGTGGAGCTGGTCTGGCCACCCTCCGGGATCCAACTGATTACCGGTCACAGAGGGTTAACGACAGGCGGTGCCAGCTACCCGGCATTGGCAACTTCTCGCAGGATCTCGGGGATCCTGGGAGCGACAATGTCGGCATCCTCCTGGTATTTGACAAGGACGCCCAGTGTATCGCGAACCAGGTCAGCATCCAGGGCATCTGCGTTCAGGACCAGAAGCGCGCGCGCCCAGTCCACGGATTCGCTGATCGACGGGACCTTCCTCAGGTCTAGTTCGCGCAGGCCGTTGACGAATGCGACCAGTTGCCGGTTTAATTCGTCGGTCACGTCGGGAATATGTTTGGCGACGATCCTGCGCTCCCTGGCGGGATCGGGAAAATCGATATACAGGTGCAGGCAGCGTCGCTTCAGGGCCTCGCTCAGTTCACGGGCGCGGTTCGATGTCAACACGACGACAGGCCGAACTTCTGCATGGAATGTACCCAGTTCTGGAACGGTAACCTGGAAGTCAGACAAAAGCTCCAGCAGGAAAGCCTCAAACTCGGGATCGGACTTGTCGACTTCATCAATCAACAGGACCGAACCAACGTCACTGCGTATCGCAGCCAGCAGTGGACGGGCCAACAGAAACCGCTCGTGAAAGAACACAGCCTCCTCGTCTGCCAGGCTTTCCATCGCTTCATGGAGGTTGGTTGTCTGCGAAATTGTCTCGCCGATTTTTTCGCGCAACATCTGGGTGTATAACAACTGCTTGGCGTACTCCCATTCGTACAGCGCCTTGGCTTCGTCCAATCCTTCATAACATTGCAACCGGATTAATGGCGCGCCACAGATGCTGTTCAACGCGGCCGCGATCGCCGTTTTGCCGACGCCGGCAGGGCCCTCAACCAGAAGTGGTTTGTTCATGCGTGCTGCCAGGAATACGACGGTTGAAATCTCTGCCGTGGAAACGTATCCGACACGATCCAGGGCCGCAGACACAGACTCTACAGACTCGAAATCCGCGTGCTGTTCAATTGTTCCCGGCATAGGGCTCATTGTAGCACGGCAAATTACACCACCTGCGGCTGAAATCCCCTGATATTGCCCGTTCCAGCGGGATGAATGATGACTTTGGTCTTGGATTCCAGCCCCCGTCCTCTGCTAACATGCCGGGGTGAAAATGCAATACAGGACGGTGGGCAACGGTCAATTGTATGACTGCACGGCGCACCCTGTTTCGCCGTGACCGTTCGCGTCCAGCTGATTCTGTTGATTTCCCTGTTGTCGGCTGCGTTCGGGGCTTTTACGGCGTTCTATTTCCCCGCCCAACAGCGAACTTACTCACTGGATGCGCTTAGTTCGCAGCTCAGCAGTATCCAGACCCTGGCATCCGACCTTTTGGGACCCAGTATCTTGTTTGACGATATCGATGGGATCGAAAGCACTGCATCGTACATCCTCAAACTGGAAGAGGCCGCATTTATTGTCATTTGGGACAGCAACGGGACTGAACTTGTTCAACGGGCCCGCGCTGGCTACGGGGACCTGCTGCGAAACTACCTGGAGGCTGGTGCACCTCGACGATATTCCCACCCGCAGTTGATCTTCAGCCTGACCCCGATTGTCAACGCGGCCGGCACCGTCGGTACGTTGGCTGTTGCATTTAATACCAAAAATGTTGCCGAGTCGGTACGTTCCAGTGTCCAGGCCAGTGTCATTATCGGGCTGATCTTCCTCGCGAGCGGACTGGGTGCTGCGTTGTTTGTCGCGATCCGACTGGTCCAGCCCCTGCCTGTGCTGACCGACGCGTTTGTCGCTCTCAGCCAGGGCAAGTTCGGACACCGCGTTCCCGAGCAGGGTGCGGCTGAGTTTGTCCAGTTGTCCGAGGCGCTGAACCGCACCGGCGAAACGCTGCGGTCCCTGTTCGACGAAATGTCGATGAAAAATGAACAATTGGCCGCCGAGATCCTGGAGCGACGGCGGGCCGAGCAACAGATCCAGGCGTCATTGGACGAAAAAGAGGTACTGCTGAAAGAGATTCACCATCGTGTCAAGAACAACCTGCAGATCATTTCCAGCCTGATCAACCTGCAGTCGACCTATGTCGAGGATCCCCGGTCGCTCGAGATCTTTGAAGACAGCAAAATGCGTATTCGCTCTATGGCGTTAATACATGAAAACCTCTATCGATCAGAAGACCTGGCCCGGATCGAATTCGGCGGATACATTCGTACATTGGTCGGCCAATTGGCGCAAATCTACCGATCAAGTGCGTCGGGCGTAAAACTGGATCTGGATATTGGCGATGCATTATTGAACATTGAAACAGCGGTTCCCTGCGGCCTGATTGTCACCGAGCTTGTGTCAAATGCACTCAAATATGCCTTTCCGGATGGCGGATCGGGTCGGATCACCGTAGAATTGCTGGTACTGGACAACGATATGTTCGAACTGACCGTCGCCGATGACGGAATTGGATTTGATCCGGCAGCTGCAACCGATTCCGGCAAGACATTTGGCCTGCAGCTGGTTGACACGCTTGTCGAACAAATGGAAGCGTCCAAGACGGTCGACGGCACGAACGGGACGCTCTTTTCGATCCGATTCTCGGAACTGAAATACCGTGAACGAGTCTGACACACCTCCGGACCAGCCGGTCGTCCTGATCGTCGAGGACGAAAGCATCGTCGCAATGGACATTCAGGCCCGCCTGCGCCAGATGGGATACTCGGCCCCCGCTGTCGCATCGACAGGCATCGAAGCCATTGAACGGGTCCAGGAATTCAAACCCGATTTGATCCTGATGGATATCAACCTGAAGGGCGACATGGATGGTATCGAAGCTGCCGCCCATATCAAGGAAATCCGTGACATTCCAGTCATCTACCTCACGGCATATGCCGACGATGACACGCTCAACCGCGCCAAGGTCACGAGTCCGGCGGGATACATCCTCAAACCGTTCGAAGAGCGAGAACTACAGATCACAATCGAAATGACGCTCTTCCGCAGTCAGGCGGAACAGTCTTTACGCACCAGTGAGGCCCGCACAAGCCTGTTGCTGGACGCAATTCCCGACCTGATGTTTGAACTGGACAATGATGGGACCGTCGTGAACTACAGGCCCCCATCCATTGGTCGATCGATGGACGCGGACGACGAACTGGTTGGCCAGACCATCGATCAACTGTTCCCCGAATCCGCGGGTGATTCAATCAGGCGCGGCCTTTTGGCAGCGATTGAGACCGACGGCATTGAAACCGTCCACTACGAACTGCCAGCCGGCTCGGAAACGCTGCACTACGAGGCGCGATTGAAAGCCCTGGACCAGGACCGGGTCCTGTGTATTACCAGGGATGTCACGGAACGCCGTCTGTACGAACAGGGGCTGTTGACGGCCAAAGAGCGGGCCGAGGAAGTCAGTCGACTGAAAGACAGCATCCTCGCAAATATGAGCCACGAAATCCGTACCCCGATGACCGCGATCCTTGGTTTCTCGGAACTGCTGGCCAGGCGCCTGGAAGGCAGCGACCTGCAAAAACAGGCTGACATGATCTTCAGCAGCGGCAAGCGACTTCTGGACCTGCTGAATAACATTATTGACCTGGCGCGAATCGAAGCCAACAAGATCGAGCTGCAAAACGAAAACCACTATGTTGCCGAGACCATTGACCGGGTCACCGGGCTGTTGGGAATTCTGGCATCGAACAAGGGCCTGGAACTGCGGGTCGCCGTCGACAAAAACCTGATTTTGGATGGTGACCCGCGACGCGAAGAACAGATCCTCACCAATATTGTCGGCAACGCGATCCGCTACACGCGCCACGGCCACGTTTCTATTACAGCATCCCGCGAGCCCCAGTCAGAATGGGGTCCGGACTGGGCAATCATCCGGGTCACAGACACCGGAGTCGGAATTGACGAGGAATTTCTGCCATTTATTTTCGACGAATTCCGCCAGGAATCAGAGGGCGTCGACCGCGAGTTTGAAGGCAGTGGTCTGGGCCTGGCAATCTGCAAAAAGCTGTTGGACCGCATGGGTGGCCAGATCCGCGTCTCGAGCACAAAAGGCAAAGGAACAAATGTCACAATCGCCCTGCCCAATGCGGTTCGAAACCAGACTGGCCATTATGGTCCGGACCAGGACTCCGATCGACCTGCGTTTTCCGGCGGTGGACCGTCGTTGCGAATCCTGGCCGTCGAGGATGACAAGCAATGTGCCGACTTGATTGCCGAAGTTCTGGGATCCGATCACAACGTGACGGTCGTCGATTCGCCGTCAAACGCGATCGATGTCGCCAACGACACCCGGTTTGATGTCCTGGTCCTGGACATCAACCTCAAGGACAACGAACTGGATGGCGTTCAATTGCTGGCCGAATTGCGCGACCGGCCGGGCCTGCAGCAGGCACCCGCAATCGCCCTGACCGCGTACGCGATGAAGGGCGACAAGGAACGGTTCCTGGAAAACGGCTTTGATTATTACCTGCCCAAACCGTTTGACCCCATCGAACTGGCTAACCTGATCGCGAATCTGTAGCCGTCGTGACACGGCATCGGTCAGCCGGTGCCGACCAATTCCCTGCGCAAACGGATAGCAGCGATCCACAACAGGACCAGGCACAGGCCAGTCAGCCAGGTTCCATTTTCAGATGCCCGGCATCCGGCCGATGATTCCGCGGGCACCGAAACGTTCGCCCGCCTGCCCCAACTGTCGGAATACGCAATTGAACCGGCCATCACCGCGAGTTGCTCGGGAACTGCCAGGATCGGGCCTGTACCTGAATAGATCGCCCGTCCGGCACCGTCCAAAACGGTTACGACGGATAAATCGGGTTCAATCGGGGCCATGTAGTCGACTACAACGTTCAGTCCATCGGCAGTCCAGGTTAATTCAAGATCTGGACTCGGGGCACCGCCGAAAAGGCGAATCTGATGGGGATTTCCGTCGGTGTCGACCCACTCCCAGACACGAAACCCGTTGGGCACAGCTGGTACGGCCTGGGCACCGGAATGGAAAAAGCCCGGGACAAAACGCCAGGAATCGACGGGCTGGCCCGCCAGTTCGTGAGCTGCGTACGGTCGAGCCCCGATTGCCGCGACCGTCTGCAGGTGGCTGTCCAGCAGTACTGGTGGTGCACCATCGATGACCAGCGGCTCGCCCAACAGGCATTCAAACAGGTTGGCCAGGTTGACCTCGCCATCGACGCTGAGCCAGATCGACAGATAATGGGCGCGCCCGTTGTCCGGGTCAAGCCCCGCTGGACCGACTTCAAACAAAGAGACATCAAGTCCCACTGCGCACTCCTTGACATCGTCACCCACACCTTGCAGCACATCGGACAGGGAGCCTTCGACAAGGCTGATCGCCAACGGCAGCAGATTCTCGAGTTCCGGTTTGCGCTCTGGCGCCAGTTCGACGTAGTTAACGGTGTTCGTCAGATCAAAATCGAACGACAATTCCAGCAACGTATCACCGGATAACGATAAATCGTCAACCGCCATGCCCAGGTCCATTGACGCGGCAGCACCCATTAACCGTACCCAACGATCTTCGTCTTCGATCATCAAATCAACCTGGACACCGGGCAATTGTGCCCGGATCTGCATATCGTCGTCAGTTGGCAGGTGCGCCGTCGGTGATTCCAGCAACCGGACCCGAAACCCGATCGCCCGATCCGGAAAAAGGTCAGTCAGCCAGGACCCGGTAAAGATCTCCAGGGACTCTGTCGTCATCAGGCTGGTTACCTCGGAAGGCACAGCCGGTGCAGTGGGATCTATGAATACACACGCCAGACCGGTTCGATACCCGTTGTGCAGGATCTGGTTGATGAAATCGTCCGAAATCGACAGCGTGAACTGTGCCTTTTCCCCTGATTCCGGAGCCACCTCAACCAGTCGCGGCGGGTCGTGACCAGCCACGCCGTCCAACTCCAGTGGACTGTACGGAAATCCGTCATCCACGTCAGGTCCAAGGCAATCCCCCGGTGTTCGCAGGAACATGGATCCATTTGTGCGTAACAGAACTGTCGTTGGCAACGTGGCGTTTGACTGGAACGCCGGCTCCATCCGAAATCCGAAATCAGTATTCAGCGTTTCGTTCAACTGGTCGAACAGATCGTTCAGATTCAGCAGTTCGTCCGCGACGGCATCCTGGTCACGGTCAAAGAGAATGTCGTTCAAGCCGCTCATCAGGACATCGCTCAGTGCGTCTTCCAGCTCCTTGCTGAAATCCTCCTGGATCGCTTCACCAAGTGCCTCGGCGACTGTTACCGGAACACCCGCACCCAGGATAATCGGGTCGACCTGGAATTCTGTGATCAGAGTGTCGAATTGCTCGATCAGGAAACTCAGTGTTCCGTTCCCGACAAACGGCCGCAAGACACCGCTGGTCTGCAGACGTGCCCTGGCAACTGTACTGACCGGAGCTGTGGAGCTGACAAATGGTGGATAGATGATTCGAACATGCAGTTCCGGAAGCTTTTCTGGCAATGCACTGCCGACATATTCGTTCAAATACAGCGTTGGATACAGAACGCCTGACTCGGGTAACAGGTTTGTCGATGTCGGTACGCTGCTCAACTCAAATTCAACATCGTCATAGCGAAATCCGTCCAGGCCAGGCGCTGCACTGGTTTCGCCAAAGTCAACAGTTATGTCCGCATAGCCACCAAAGGTCGGCACCAGGATCTCGAATTTCTGGTCTTCCAGCGCGTCAATGACCTGGGTCTTGAGCGCGTTTTGCTCCAGCCCGTCTGCCAACAGGTTGGCGATGAACTCCAGGCCAGCGTCACTGATCCGGATATCGACAATGTCATTCAGGTCCGCGTCAAACGGTTTGCGCAATTCAGCGGTCCCAGCGGGCCACCCGATTGCCGCCACCAGGACCGGAAACGCAACGATAGCAACGGTTTTTCGCACGACAACATTCTACATTACGGCGGATCGCATTTGAGTTTCCCGAACGATTCCAGAATAATGTGGGGTTTGCGTCAACGCCCCCGGAGTTCCCCTAATGCCAGGCAACAGAAATGCGTCGAAATTACAAGATCTCTTGCAACAGAGGATCCTTGTCCTTGACGGCGCGATGGGAACGATGATCCAGCAACACAAGCTGTCCGAATCAGACTATCGCGGCGATCGTTTCTCGGATTTCCACCGCGACCTCCAGGGCAACAATGACCTTCTGGTCCTGACACAGCCGGACCTGATCGAGGACATCCACCGCAAGTACCTGGCGGCAGGGTCGGATCTGGTCGAGACCAATACTTTTAATGCCAATGCGGTATCGATGGCCGACTACGACATGGTCGACCTGGTATACGAACTGAATGTTGCCGCAGCACGGATCGCGCGCAGGGCGACGGACGATTTCACTCGGCAGACACCAGACCAACCACGATTCGCGGTCGGGTCGATTGGTCCGACCAACGCCACAGCTTCGTTGTCCCCGGATGTCAATGACCCGGGCTATCGGGCCGTATCATTTGACGACCTGGTCCGGGCGTACACGGAACAAGCGAGCGGCCTGATTGACGGTGGCTGTGACATCCTGATGCTCGAAACGTTTATCGATACCCTCAACTGCAAAGCGGGTCTGGTTGCCGTCAGCGCCGCACAGGCCAAAGCAGGGACGTCGTTGCCGGTAATGGTATCCGGATCAATTGTTGATGCCAGCGGCCGGACGCTGTCGGGACAGACCACCGAGGCATTCTGGACATCGATCAGTCACGCCAACCTGTTGTCGGTCGGTCTCAACTGCTCGCTGGGTGCCGAACAAATGCGACCGTTTATTGAAATCCTGTCCGACCAGGCCTGGTGCTATACTTCGGCCCACCCCAATGCCGGATTACCCAATGAGATGGGCGAATATGACCAGACCCCACAGGCAATGGCTGACTGGCTTGATGATTTCCTTTCGGCCGGTTTCCTGAATATCGTCGGCGGCTGCTGCGGCAGCACACCTGACCACATCGCTGCCATTGCTGCCGTTGCCCGACAACACAGCCCGCGAACGCCATCCGCGACGCCGACGACAACGATCCTCAGTGGGCTGGAACAGCTGCGCATCACCTCCGACAGCAATTTCGTCAACGTCGGTGAACGAACCAACGTCGCCGGTTCGGCAAAGTTCCGCAAATTGATTGCAGCCGAGGACTATGATGCTGCAGTCGAAGTGGCACGCCAGCAGGTTGAAAACGGTGCCCAGATTATTGATATTAATTTCGACGAAGGCCTGCTTGACTCCGAAGCTGCAATGGTTCGGTTCCTCAACCTGATTGCAGCGGAACCAGACATCGCCAGGGTTCCGGTCATGATCGATTCGTCGCGTTGGACAGTACTGGAAGCGGGCCTGAAATGCCTGCAGGGAAAAGGCGTCGTCAACTCCATCAGCCTGAAAGGCGGTGAAGATGAGTTCCGTAGCCAGGCCAGGCTGATCCGTCAGTACGGTGCGGCGGTCGTCGTGATGGCGTTTGACGAGCAAGGCCAGGCGGATTCCGCGGATCGCAAGTTTGAAATCTGCCAACGGTCCTATCGAATCCTGGTTGATGAAGTTGGCTTTTCGCCCCACGACATCATTTTTGATCCGAATATCCTGACGGTTGGTACCGGTATCGAAGAACACAACGACTA
>JBFJWU010000063.1:0-12706 GCA_041623475.1 bacterium
GCGGGGGCGAAACTGGATCAAGCGATTTGACGAGCTCCCCTGGATTGACGATCCGTTTCTGGTCCTGGCCGACCATATGATGGAAGTCAACCGGGACATGCGCGGCGAAGAGTTCATTCATTCAACCAACGAGCACCAGATTGCCATGGCCCGGGCCGGCGGCCGACCCATTTCGATTGGCGACAAGCGACGATTCCGCAAAGTCTGCGCCGACCTGGAAGAGTCGTTGCAGGAACGACAGGCCGCCCGCGATCGGATGGTCCAGTGCAACCTGCGACTGGTCATCAGTATCGCCAAGCGCTACACAGGTCACGGCTTGACTTTGCTGGACCTGGTCCAGGAGGGCAACATCGGCCTGATGCGGGCCGTCGAAAAGTTCGATGTCGACCGTGGTTTCAAATTCAGCACCTATGCGACATGGTGGATCCGCCAGGCGATCAGCCGTGCGCTGGCCGACCAGGGGCGCACGATCCGTATCCCGGTCCACATGGTTGAAACGGTCCAGAAGCTGCGCCGCCAGATCCGCGAACTCAGTGCCAAGCTGGGACGGGACCCAACCGACGAGGAAGTCGCTGAACTGACTGGCCAGCCTGCCGACAAAGTCGCGCAGATCCTGGAAGTGATGCGGGACCCGCTCAGCCTGGATGCACCGGTTGGCGAGGAACAGTCCAGCCTGTCAGAGATCATCAAAGACGACGCCGCGGACAATCCAGGCGAGATTGTCATGGAGGCCAACACCCGTGCCCGGATCAATGAACTGCTGGACCTGCTGAGTTCCCGTGAAGCGGCGATCCTGCGACTGCGGTTCGGGATTGGCCACGATCGCAGTTACACGCTGGAAGAAGTCGGCAAATCGTTTGATGTCACCCGTGAACGGGTCCGGCAGATTGAAATGAACGCCCTGCGGAAATTACGGATGCCGTTTATGCAGGAGGGCCTGAACCGGGACCTCGACTGAACACGACCGAACAGGACTACCTGTTGCTGCGCGGATAATGCGCGGCCATCAGTCCCAGGCTGGCGACAAGCCCGGCCACCAGCCCGACCAGATCACCGGACAATGCCAGTAACAGGCCCATCAATGCCGGGATTTCGGCCATCGCAAACAGGACAATCGTCGTCGCCGGACCTGAACCGGAATCCGCGTTTTTCAAAACCCTGCCCAGCAACGGAACGGTTGCAACAATAACCGCACCAGCTATGAATATGCCGGACCGGACGCCAGGGGTCATGTCGAACATCTGGATTCCTGCCCCCAGCATTGCCGCGCCCACAATGCCATAGAAGACGACGGATCCGGCAATCGCCGCCAGGATAATTGTTGCCCGGTCGGGTTGGCTCACGATGGTTTTGCCGATGTCAGGTACGGCTTGAGGAACTCGCCGGTACGTGAGCCCTTTTTGCGAACGATCTTTTCCGGTGGGCCTTCGGCCACCACCTGCCCGCCAGCGGCACCGCCTTCTGGTCCCAGGTCAATGACCCAGTCCGCGCACTTGACAACGTCCTGGTGGTGCTCGATCACGACAACGGTATTCCCGCCGTCGACGAGTTTCTGCAGGACCTCCAGCAGCTTGCGGACGTCCTCGATGTGCAGGCCCGTTGTCGGTTCATCAAGGATGTACAGGGTATCGCCACGATTCTTACGGGTCAGTTCCTTGGCCAGCTTGATGCGCTGCGCCTCGCCGCCACTCAGCGTCGTCGCGGCCTGACCCAGTTGCAGGTAACCCAGGCCAACTTCGGACAGCAGTTCCAGTTTGCTGCGCAGGACCGGCACCGGCTTGAAAAATTCGCCGGCATCCTCAATCGTCATGTTCAGCACATCGCTGATGGTCTTCCCCTTGTACTTTATGTCCAGGGTCTCGCGGTTGTAACGCTTGCCGTTGCACGTATCACAGACGACAAAAACGTCTGGCAGGAAATGCATTTCGATTTTGACAACGCCGGCGCCCTGGCAGGCTTCACAGCGTCCGCCTTTAACGTTAAAACTGAAACGGCTGGCCGTAAAGCCGCGAACGCGCGCCTCGGGCACGGCCGCAAACAACTGCCGGATCGGCGTAAACAGATCCACATATGTCGCCGGATTGGACCGTGGCGTCCGGCCGATCGGGGCCTGGTTGATGTCAATCACCTTGTTGAAGTCACCCAGGCCGCCAATTGAATCACAGGCGCCGGTCGCCTTGGATGTCCGGGTGACTTCGTTGGCAGCCACGGTGTACAACGTGTCAATGACCAGGCTGGATTTGCCAGAACCGCTGACACCGGTCACCGCGGTCAGGCAGCCGCGCGGCACGCGCACGTCGATGTTTTTCAGGTTGTTTTCCCGTGCGCCCTGGATCTGGATCCAACCATCCGGATCTCGTCTGTGGGTCGGAACCGGAATCGAACGCCGGCCCGACAGGTAGGCACCGGTCACCGATTTCTTGTTGTTGGCGACATCCTCGACCGTTCCCTCGGCTACGACCTCGCCACCGTGACGCCCGGCACCGGGGCCCAGGTCGACGATCCAGTCGGCCGCCTCGATTGTCGATTCGTCGTGTTCGACCACCAGGACTGAATTGCCGCGATCCCGCAATCGCTTGAGCGTATCCAGCAGCCGTGCGTGGTCCGCCGGATGCAGGCCGATCGACGGTTCGTCCAGGATGTAAAGCACACCGGTCAGCGCATTGCCCAGTTGTGTGGCCAGGCGGATCCGCTGCTCTTCACCGCCGCTCAGGGTTACCGCACGCCGGTCCAGCGTCAGATATGCCAGGCCAACATCGACCAGGAATTTCAAACGCTCGGTGACCTCGGCAAGCGCGCGTGACGCCACCGTCCGGTCCCGCTTGCTTAACTGGACGTTATCCAGCCAGGACAATGCCTCCTCGATCGTCATCCGGGTGACGCTGGCGATATTCTCCCGCCCGATTCGAACCGCCAGGGGCTCGGCCCGAAGTCGCGCGCCACGGCAGGCCCTGCAGGACTTTTCGGACATGTATTTTTCCAGATCCTCGCGGACCCGCTGGCTTTCGGTTTCCCGATAGCGCTCTTCCAGCATGGGAATGATCCCCTGGAATTCCTTCTGGAATGAATACTTGTGTTTGCCGCTTTTGCTGTGCAGCGAAATATCGATCGTCATCTCGTCACCGGCCTCCGGCCCGTCCAGCAGGATCTCCTGGATATCAGCCGGCAGGTCGCCAAATGGCGTATCCATACGGAATTTCATGATGTCCGCAACCCCGCGCATCAGTTGCTCCAGGTAGTTGCGGTTGCGACCCTGCCAGGCGGCAATGGCTCCATCGCCCAGGCTCTTGTCCGGATCCGGGATTAACAATGCCGTATCAAAAACCATCTTGCTGCCCAGGCCGTTGCATTCGGGGCACGCCCCCTGGGGAGCGTTAAAACTGAAGCTGCGGGGCTCCAGTTCGGACACACTGATCCCGCAATCAACACAGGCGTACAGTTCGCTGACGACAAACGGCTCGGCACCGCCCATGGGAGCAATCCGGGCGACGCTTTCACCATAATGCAGCGCTGTTTCCAGGCTTTCGGCAACGCGACTTCGAACGCCCTCGCGCACCACCAGGCGATCGACCACCAGGTCGATATCGTGGGCGCGTTTCCGGTCCAGGCTGATCTCATCTTCCAGCAGTTTCTGTTCACCATCGACAATCACCCGCGCAAAGCCCTCGCGGCGCAGGCGATCAAACAGGCTCTGGTATTCGCCTTTGCGACCTGACACCATGGGCGCATTGATCGTGATCCGGGTGCCTTCGTCCAGTTCCAGGACCTTGTCAACCATCTGGTCGACCGTCTGTCGGGTAATCGGTTTGCCACAGTTGGGGCAATGCGGGACACCGATCCGGGCAAACAGGACACGCAGATAATCGTAAACTTCGGTCACGGTACCGACAGTACTGCGCGGTGTGCGTCCCGAGTTACGCTGCTCGATACTGATCGCCGGACTCAGTCCCTCGATCGCATCGACATCCGGCTTTTCCATCTGGTCCAGGAACTGCCGTGCATAGGCGCTCAGGCTTTCGACATAGCGTCGCTGGCCCTCGGCGTACAGGGTGTCAAACGCCAGCGAGCTTTTGCCCGATCCGCTGAGGCCGGTAATAACCACCAGCTTGTCACGGGGTATGTCGACATCGACGTTTTTCAGGTTGTGGACGCGGGCACCGCGTACCGAGATCGCTACAGGTCCGGAAATTTGACTGTTTTTGGACATCCGAACAGTATAACGTCGCACCTTGCCGGTCATCACACCAACGTATTTGCTATGATGACCGCGGTTTCCAGCCAACTGCCCTGCCGACAATACCTGATGCCAGACACCGCCAACGACAACGATCGCCGCAGCCTGGACCGCCTCGCCCGTTACCGCGAAATGGGCGACCGCTGGCAGGAACTGGCTACGGATGATGCTGCCGGCCTGATCGCCGAACTGCGCAATGAATTGCGTCTGCACGACCGGCGGTACTACATCGATGACCGACCGCTGCTGCCCGACGCCGACTACGATTTTGAGTTCCGTCTGCTGCAGCAGCTCGAAGAGAGGTTTCCAGAACACCAGACCGACGACAGTCCAACCGTTCGCGTTGGCGGTGCCCCCAGGGAATCATTTGTCAAAGTCGAGCATCGGTCACCGATGCGGTCCATCGAAGACGCATTCGATGACGACGATGTCCGCGCATTCGAACAACGGGCCCTGCGTCTGCTGGAACTTGACACACCAGGTTGGTCGTACGTCGCCGAGGTCAAACTGGACGGACTGGCCATTAACCTGGTGTACGAACAAGGCAAACTGACCAGTGCGGCAACCCGTGGTGACGGCCAGGTGGGCGAAGATGTCACCGCCAATGCGCGAGCCATCCGATCGATTCCCCTGTTGTTGGCCGGCAGCGACGTCCCGGACATCATCGAGGTCCGTGGCGAAGTGGTGATGCCCCGCGCCGCGTTTGACGCGATGAACCAGCGGCTGGCCGACAACGGCGAAGATCCCTACGTCAATCCCCGCAACGCCGCTGCCGGCTCGTTGCGGCAACTGGATCCGGACATTACCCGGCAACGGGACCTGCGGTTTTACTGCTATGGGACTGGCATCATCGAGGGCCAGCAGTTTGATCGCTATGACCAGGTCGTTGAAGCACTGCAGTCCTGGGGGGTTCCCGTCAATCCGGAACGGTGCGATCCGACAAACCTGGATGGCGCGATGGCATTCTTTGATGACATCGGCACACGCCGGTCCGAACTGCCGTTTGAGATCGATGGCGTTGTTATCAAAATTAATGAGCTGGCGATCCAACAGGAGCTTGGAACAACCGCCCGGGCACCGCGGTTTGCCCTGGCACGCAAGTTCGAGCCCGAGGAAGCCACGACCCGGCTGGACAGCATTCGTTTTCAGGTGGGCCGCACGGGCAAGGTCACCCCGGTGGCCGAACTGGATCCGGTCTTTGTCGGGGGCGTCACCGTGTCCAACGCCACCCTTCACAACCGGGACGAAATGGCACGCCACGGTGCCCTGGCCCCCGGGGATCTGCTGGTCGTCCGACGGGCCGGTGACGTCATTCCCGAAGTCGTCCGCCGCGTGTCCGAGTCGGGCAAACCGCCGATCCCGTTTCCGGCGACTTGCCCGTCTTGCGGCACGCCGATCGTTGACGAGGGAGGGCTGCAGTTCTGTGATAACAACCTGGAATGTCCCGCCCAGGTCCGGGCCAGCCTGATTCATTGGGCATCGCGCCGGGCGCTGGACGTCCGCATCCTTGGCGAGAAGACGGTCGACCTGCTGCTGGAACACGAACTCGTTCGGCGCATCCCCGACCTTTATCGGCTGGACCGCGCCGACCTGCTGCAACTGCCTTTGTTTGGCGACAAAAAGGCCGACCTGTTGCTGGCCGCATTGGACCAGTCTCGTACGGCCCCACTGGAACGATTCCTGTTTGCCCTGGGCATTCGCCACATTGGCCGCGAAGTCGCCCGTGTCATAGCCACTCGAGCCGGTGACCTGTCTGGAGTGATGGCGCTCAACCACGACCAACTGCTGGACCTGGATGGCATCGGCCCCGAAATTGCCACCAGCCTGGTGAACTGGCTGGGAACAGAGGCCAACCGGGCGATGATTAATGATCTGACCCAGCTTGGCTTTGCGCCCCAACCCGTTGCCGTCCCCCAGTCTGGCGACGGGATCTTTGCCGGGCTGACCATTGTCTTTACAGGATCGCTGGAAACGGTCAGCCGTGACCAGGCCCAGGAAATTGCCCGCCGACTTGGCGGCCAGGCGACCAGCAGCGTCAGTCGCAAAACCGACCTGGTGGTCGCCGGTCCCGGTGCCGGATCGAAACTGGCCAAAGCGGAAAAACTGGAGATCCCGGTCATTGACGAACAGGAATTCCTGCAACGCGTGCGGAGCACCGGAATCGAAATCACGGATCCTGACTGAGCCAGCCCTCCGGGAAACCCAGGCCCCGGGAAATGCAGGCAACTGTCAGGTTTTTTTGCGAATTACAGCCATGTAATGGGCCGAATACGTTCGCAGAAACGAACGCTCAAGGATCTTTTCCAGCGGCTCGAGTGCATTCAGCAGCCAAATGGGGGCGAAGTCGGGAACGAACGTAAAGAATTCAACAACTTCAAGTTCGGCGTTATCCGGCAGGGGAATACTGTACGGTGCAATCCAGCGTTCGTCACCCAGATCAATGCTGCGCAGTAACGGAAAGACGTACCCCATATAAACTTTCATCGCCGGATTCAGTGTGTTGATCTCGTGAATAAACACCCGCCCGCCGGGACGGACAATCCGGATCATTTCCCGCAGGGCATCCTGCTGCCCGCCCTCTTCAGTCACGTGGTGAAGGATGTTGATGCAGTACGCGAAATCGGCGCTGTTGTCATCGACAGGCAGGTTTCGGCAATCAGCGACGGCCAGGTTATCGCGGTCGGGAAACTGTTGGCGGGCGTTTGCAATCTGCCCCTCGGACAAATCGAAACCCCGCATTTCCATTCCCCGATTTTCCAGTTCGCGCAGGTACCACGCCTGTCCGCAGCCAACGTCGACGCCTTTGCGACCGTCAATGTAGGGCAGCATTCGGTCAATCTTTTTGTCCAGATAAAACTGGCGCAGGTGCTCGGGGATTTCATCTGCATAACCATCGGCGATATCCACAAAATGATCCGCCTGGTCCAGGTTGCCGGTATTTGCCAGGAACCGGCGAATCCCGACCAACGACACCAGGCCTACTCCAGCACTGAACCACAGCGTCGACAGTCGCGTCAGCAGTACCGCAACCGTCGCATCAGCCGCAGCCACGCGGTTGATTTCAAGGCTGTGGACCATCAGGCTGCCGGTCACACCAACACCACCGGGCAACAGGGTCAGACCACCCAGCAATGTGCTTTCCGAAAAGATTCCGATCGCTGTACGTGGATCCATTGTTGCACCCAGTGCGCCAACCACCAGCCACAGTACAGCTGCAGCGCACGTCCATGCCGCCAGGGACATACACAGGGCACCCGCAAAGACCCGGGGATGCAACTGTGTCAGCGAACTGTGCAACCAGGTCCTCATTCGGCTCGTCATCGACCGGGAACGGTCCAGGCGCTCTGCCTGTGGCACTCCGACCGGATCCATGGAAACCGCGGTCCAGACAAGCACTGCCAGGATAATCACGGGCAGGATCCAGTATCGTGCACTTCCGTTCGCTGTTGCCGCCACCAGAATGCCGATCGCCGCGACGTCCAGTATTCGTTCGGTGACAACGACCGATGCGCTGTAACGAACCGGGACACCGGCGATCGAGCGAAGCCAGGCGGCCTTGATAAATTCCCCCGCGTACAGCGGTGTCACGACCATCGACAGCCCCGCCAGGAAGACCCTGACGTTCGCGCGAATTGGAATAAAAACGTTGATCGATCGCAGCAAAAAATGCCATCGGACGAACCGAATCGCCAGATATACCAGCGTCAGTAGCGGGGCGGCCAGGATTCGGACGGGATCAATACGTGAAGTCGCCTGCCCCAGGCTGGACAGGTCTGCTATCGCAAACCAGATTGCCGTCGCAAGGCCCCCGACAACTACGGCGATCCCGACCGAACGCAGCAATAACTGCTCCAGGGATCGATCTTTCTTGCCAATCCGTTGGTTGTCGGACCCGGTGTCCACGATTCAAGCCTCGCAAATTCGAATAACGGATGGGCCGCACGCACGGGCAACCGGGGCGGCCGGAAAGGTACTGTATGTTACTATATCCAACCGTTTCAGGGGCCTTCCCGAGGATCGGACACCACCATCGCCAGACATCGAAAAAAGCGTGCACCAGCCGCCCAAAAGCTGACCCTGCAGCCGATTACCGTGCGGGTTTCGCTGTTGCTGATCCTTGCCTGCGCCACCATACCGCGCTTTTACGACCTGGATCGTCAAAGCATCTGGCGTGACGAAACCAGGACGCTTGCACAGGCCCTCCAGCCCGCATTCCAGGATGGCATCGACTTGTTGCTCAAGGCAGATGTCCATCCGCCGCTGAACCTGGTCGTCACACGCGGCTGGGTCAGCGTTTTCGGCGGCGATGACCTGTCAATGCTGCGGGCGCTTCCTGCGCTGTTCAGCCTGGCGGGCGTTTTGGTCGTATTCCTGATCGGCCGACTGCTGGCGGGGAACCGCGTCGGGTTGCTGGCGGCCCTGATACATGGGGGCTCCTTGATGCAGGTCTATTATGCCCAGGAGTTCCGATCCTATTCGCTGCTGGCACTGTTGGCCGCCGTATCGATGCTGGCATTTTCCGCCTGGCTGACGCACAGGCGGATCACGTCCCTGGCGGGATACGTCGCAGCGACATCGCTGTTGATGTACACCCACGTATTCGCCGTTTTTGTGGTTTTTACGCAGAACGTCATCGTGGCCGGGCAATTATTCCGGACCCGGAGCGAGCTGACTGACGGACGCATGTTTACGGTAATCCGCGAATGGATTATCGCGCAGATCGCCGTTCTGGTCATTTTTGCGCCCTGGATTCCCAGTTTCCTGATCCAGCTGGAAAAATCAGGGACGCTGGTCAGCTGGGTCCCTGATCCCGATATCTGGTCGATTTTCAAGATGCTGTTCATGTCGATTTCGTGGTCCCGTCCGCCGTGGGCGACGGGATCTCTGCCTGTCGGCCAGATCGCAATCGCGGCCGGACTCCTGGTGCCAGCGGCATTGGCCGTCGACCACCTGGTCAGGACCCGGCTGCTGCAGCCCGCTGCAGAACCTGACCTGGCACCTGTCCCCGTCGACCGAAAGTTGTCGAGCCTGATTGTCCTCGCGTGGGCGCTGGTCCCGATTCTGGTGGCCTGGATCTTGTCCATGATCGGCGACCCGGTGTTCACATATCGAAACCTGATCATTGTCACCCCGGCGGTATCGATTGGCCTGGCCATGCTGGTCATGCGCACCAGATGGGCGCCTGCCCGCGCCGTCATTATTGCCCTTTCCCTGGCGGCGTTTTTTGGCAATATTGGCTGGTACTACACGGAAACCCACAAAGAAGACTGGCGCAGCGCCCAGAAGTATGTGACCGACAATTTCCGCCCGGGCGACCAGATCGTGACCTCGTCGCGCCTGACAGCCGAACGACTGCGAGCAACCTTTTACATCAACCTGGACAACCTGCCAACACCTGACCCCGTATTTTCAGCCCGGTCGGGGAAGCAGCCAACAGGACGCTTGTGGAATATCGGCTTTCGGACGAAAAAACCAGCCAGGTCGCTGCTGCAAATCGGGTATAAGCCGGTTGCCAGCCAGGCCTTTTTTGACGGTCCGGTTACGGTCCTTTACGACCGATAACCAACCTCTTCGGTGCCGCCACTGTGAATCTCCCGATCAGTTGCGTTCGGTTGGGAACCCCGGCCTGCCGATCCGCAATCGCCAGACATCCCGGCCCAGCAGGTTGGTCACGTACAGCGAACAGCGATCAAAGTCACCGCGGCCGAACGCCATGCTTGCGGGTCCGACCTTGCCAAATTCAAATACTTCAACCGACCCGTTGCGGGGATCGACCCGGGCGACCTGGCGGGCCACGTTCAGGCCCACGTAGACGGTGCCTTCGTCGTCCAGCGCCACGCCATCCGGCGTCGTTCCGGCATCGAACGTCACCAGCTTGCGCGCTGGCGGCTGGACCGCTCCGTCGACAATATCCAGTGCCCACAGGCCGGGGTCTTCGGGACCGCCACCGTTCAGGTCAGTTACCGCAAACGTACTGGCCACATACGCCGTCGCACCGTCGGCGCTGAATACGATCCCGTTGGGTGTCGGTACCAGGTCTGTCCAGACCGTGGCAACGCCATCAAATGTGACTTCGCTGACCCTGTTAACCGTATCGTCGGCCACCAGCAATGTCGCCCACGGTGTCACCACCGGATAGTTGGGATGTCCAAGGCCGGCTGCCACCGTCCGGGTCACTTTGGACTCGGTGAACATGTGATACAGGTTGCCGTCGGTAAACCCGGCGATATACAGGTCCCCGCCGGACAGGGCCAGCCCCAGGGCAGCTGGCACCGATGCCAGGCTGGTCCGCGTACCATCCGCAGCAACCTGGAAAACCGTATCCGGTGTCGAAATGTACAGCCGGCCATCGCGAGCCATGGCCAGGCCTTCAGGGTTGTCAGGAAGGTCCTCGGTCAGGACCTCGAATTCCCCGGTGGCCAGGATTGATTCGGGGCAATCGGACGGGACCGCATTGGCGATCTGTTTAACGGTCGATCCCAGGCAACCGGTTGCGACCAAAAGGGTCGCCATCAATACAATCAATCGGTCCACTTGCCTGCCTGTCTGCGTGGATTTCTGCTGGAATTCCCTGCATGGTACCGCGCACGCAAAGGATCGGACCGCTGATGGACAAGTTTGCTGAAAATGCTAGATTGGGAGGTAGATTTACAAGGGGGGGTATCCAGTGAAAATCGTAAAAATTGTCTTTGCCATCGCGGTTGCGTTGTTTGCGATCGTTGCCGTTACTGTCGCCACCGTCTGGGCGATAACCGAAAAACGCATGCACCAGACTTTCGATGTCCAGCCGGCAGCGGTCGAATATGCCATGGACACGACAACAATTACGCGGGGCGCGTATCTGTTCGTCACCCGGGGCTGCGCCGAATGCCACAACGCCGACGGCAGCGGCCGCATCGTCGTCGAGGACCCTTCACTGGGGATTATCGCCGGGTCCAACATCACCGCTGGCGGCAAGACCGCCGACTATACCGATGTCGACTGGGTGCGCGCATTGCGCCACGGCATCAAGCCCGACGGCAAGCCGGCGATTTTCATGCCCAGCCACGAATTTGCCCACTTTGCCGACGCGGATATCGGTCCTCTGATCGCCTATACAAAATCACTGCCGGCGTCGCCGGTTGCAACGATCCAACAGGAAATCGGCACCCTGCCCCGCTTCCTGTACCTGGCCGGAGAGTTCCATCTGATTCCGGCGGAGTTGGTCGACCACGACGCTAAACCCCAGCCGCTGCCGGCCACAACCGACGCTGTCGCATACGGCGAGTACATGGCCAAACTGTGCATCGGCTGTCACGGCAGCAACCTGTCCGGCGGCCCGATCCCCGGTGCCCCGCCCGAATGGCCCCCGTCCGCCAACCTGACTTCGGCGATGGACGACTGGACCGAGGACGATTTTATTGCCGCCATGAAGACGGGCAAACGCCCGGACGGCAGCGAAATCAGCCCGGTCATGCCCCGATCCATCATGGCCGCCATGAACCAGACCGACCTGCATGCCATGTGGGCCTACCTGAGCAGCCTGGACACAATACCGACCGGCGAGCGGTAGCGGACAGCGCCAACTGAATGATTGAAGCCAAAACGGGCGCCCAATCGGGCGCCCGTTTTGCGTCCGGGGTCGCCGGGCAACTCGCAATAGGTAGAGATTCCGGTCGTAATAGGTAGACCATGCTTTTTGCTGGAAATCTGGCATTCCGTTGCTATGATGGAACTTATGCAATGCGAGCAGAAAAAGTCCGATCTACTTTTGTCCGAATATTTCGTAATAGGTAGAACTGCCCGCGTTCTACCTAATCCATGTTATGTCCCTTAGCCGCCTCGCGTCAGAAAAATGAATCGCGGGCGCGCAGCCATTCTCGCCGCGTTTCTTGCCTCAGGCTGCGTAATTCTTCCTCTTCCGATACGAAACGACAGCCCCCTGTGGGGCGGATACGAAAATGGCTCATTGTTCGAGTTGAAGGAGGACATGTTTGTTGTCAAGCTCTCTCGCGTGCATGGCCCCAGGACAAACTTAAAGTCGCTGATTGCATACACGCCACCGAGCAGAGAAAGATTCGCCTCCCCCGTATCAGTTGATTGGTATCGCACGCATGGCAAATTTCCAATACGCCTTCCGCGAGCAGATTACACGCTAAAATCACGACTCGTTGGAGTTTTGGAAAAAGGCACTGTTGTTCGCGTGACAAAAACGCGGCGAATTGCAAAATTGATAGTGCTGCCGTTCCTTTCCGGAACGTCCAGCCTGGTGGCGCCAGTCGCTCGTGTCGAAAGCGGTCCGTTGGAAGGGACAAAACTGGATTTACGGAATGTTTCTCTCTATTATTCAGACTATGAGGTCCGAAAAAATGATGGCGAAAGAGGCTTGCGAACAAGACGATACAAACCTGATCCAGACTTACTGCGGCCTTATGACGGGACATAACCAGCCACCGGACGGGAGGCCATTCTGGCCCCCTTCGCCGGCAAGAC
>JBFJWU010000064.1:0-12381 GCA_041623475.1 bacterium
GCCATTTTGCTGCCGGCAACAGCCCAGTTGTTGCTGCCACCTCGCGACAGGCGTGATAATTTGCGAATGTTTGCCAGCGCAGTGCGCAGGTCGTCCTGGTCTGCATCAGACATTGCCGTTCGGACTTTATGGTGCAATCCAGGCCCTGAAGCAAATACCGGTTTTGCCGGACCGCGGTTGATCTGTTCCTCGAAATCGGGATTGTCGTAGAATCCGGGGACGGATACCGCACTGACCGGCGGCTCAAATCGAATAATATCCTGGGCCAGGTCTTCCCCCAGCAGCAGGTAGCCAAATGTCACGAGCAATTCGACTTCCGGCGATCCGGACAGTCCGAATCCCAGCAATTGCGAGATGGCCAGACCTTCCTGCGGGGTCCAGTCCGCTGGTTCATACCCGCGATCAATGTAAACCTGCATGGTCATTGGCCAGCCGTCGCGCCGGTATTCGGCATAGCGGGCATTGATTCCCGCCGCAAAGGCTGTAAATGCTTCCGCCAGTTCCGGACGCGTGCGCTCGAGCAGTGGCCAGTTCTCGCGGGCGAATTTGTGGAATCCCATTGCCCGGATCAATAAGTCTTCTGTCAGCCGATCTTCCCCGTAAATCTCGGAAGCCCGTCCGTGGCTCATGACACGGAACATCTCATTCTGCTGCGGGCGCAGGGTCGCCATCATGTAGCCCTGGCCATAGATGACATCAGCATCTGACTGGGCATAAATATGCGGTATCCCGTGAATATCTGTGACGATTTCAACCGGCTGTTCCGGCAGAGGCGGTGCCTGTTGCCCTGGTTTACCGGAGTCGCACGATGCAAGTATCAGCACGGCCGCGGCCAGAGCTGTCAGGATGGGCGTGGTTTGATCGGTTGGTTTGAGTCGGGTCACGGTGCCTGTTCCTTCTTGGGGTCTGGTTGCCATGATACTGGCAGCGACAGACTGCCCGCGATCAGGGGTTGTAGTTGAATGTCAGTTCCCACAAAGATGTGCCGTCGACGCCGGAAACCACCAGGTTCTGCTCGGTCACGCCCCAGGCATACGAGCGAATGGCACCGATATCAGGCTCCAGGCGTCCGGACATGATCCCGGTACCGGCGTGCCAGAACTCCAGGGTAAATGAGTCGGCTCGGGTCGCCAAAAGGGTGCCATAGGGCGACAGTTTGCCCTGGTTGATCGTTCGTACCGCCTGCCAGGACTGCGAATCCCACACCCGGACAATCCCATCATCCGAACGGGTCGCCAGTTGGGTCGTACCCGTCAACCACCGGACGAGTTCCAGCTCGTCGTCGAGGGTCGGAATCGTCGTGACCTTTGTCCAGTTGACGGTGTCGTAGATGACCAGGTCGCCATTGGCCAGGCCAGCAGCCAGCAGTTGCTGGTTGTCGGAATAGGCCAAAGATCGGACCGCCGACCCGGCATCGTCTATCGTGGCCGAAACGGTTCCGGCGCCCACATTCCAGATGCGGACTTTGCCGCTTTCGTAGCCAGCGGCCAGGTGTGTATCGGAACGCAGCCACGCGCCAGTCCGGGTTTCCGACGGCACGCCGGTCAGTGCGGTCGTTGTCGTACCACTTGCGGCGTCGTAAACATCGATCGTGCCCACGTTGGAGATCGCCAGGCGTCCGTCGCTGCTCCAACCGAGGAACCAGGTTGACAACGAAAAAGGAATTTCAGCCTGTCGATTCCCGGTTGCCGCGTCGAGGACGACAAGCCGGTTGTCCTCAGAGCTGACCCCGGCGACAAAGGATTGTCCGGGATCCATCTGCACAGAGCCCAGGTCGCCATTCGGATCAATCCAGGTCCGAGTGCCCGATTCCAGATTGACGGGAGCTGTGCCACCGGTGGTTGGTCCGCGGTTAACGCCAATGGCTGCTGTCGCGCGATCCGAATAAAACAATCTTTGGCCCCCGGGGCCAATGGCCAGCACCCTGTAGATGTAAGTGGTTGTCCACGTAACAGCGTGGTCAAACCAGATCGTTTCTGAAGTCTGTCCGTGGACCATGAATCCAGGTTCCGCACTGTCGGTGACGGCCCGTTCGATTTCGTAGCGATCCGCTAAATCGTCCCGGTCCGTGTCCCAGGTCAGTCGTACAGCTGGCTGGTCAAGTATCGTCGCGTTCAATCGAGAAAACGATGGCGCGCTGGCGGGGGACAACGGTCCAGGCTCATCGCACGCCTGGCCTGCCAGCACCAGCACGGCAACGGCAAACGGATTGGCCAGGCGGTTCCGGCCGACCCGTTTCACACCAGGCCGGCTTTTTCCATGCCGGTTTGGCGTATGTCCTTTAGTTCGGAAATCCGGTCGCGGGCGATCTGGCGAATGACTTTGTCGACATCGGGAAACTGCCCGATCAGTTCGCGAAAGATCTTGCTCTCCATCTCGTAAACCCGGACATCGGTCTTCGTGACACAGTTTGCTGTTGCTGCACGGTCGGTCATGATGCTGATTTCGCCAATAAAGTCGCCCTGCGACAGGGTAGCGACCAAAACCTCTGAACGGTCCGGGCCGGCTGTTTTCACCTCAATCTGGCCGGTTACGATGATAAAGAACTTTTCGCTGGTGTTCCCCTGCTTGATCAGGGTTGTTCCGGCCGGATACGCCGTATACGTAAAGAAATTGAGGATCTGCTCGCGTTCCAGGTCCGACATCGGTTGGAATACAGGGCTGATCTTCAATAATGTTCCGACCAGGCGCCGTTTGTAAAACTCTTCCAGGGTATGTGAGATTTCGGGACGGGTATCGATCAACGCCATCAGGCCGTCCTGGGTGAATTCAAACAATGTCGATTCAGTTGCGGAAACGACCGAGGCCGTCCTCAGGCCGCCCGTAATAAATGCGAATTCGCCAAAGAAATCGCCAGCGTTCAATGTCGCCAGGTGGACTTCCAGCCCGTTCTGGTCCAGTTTGACGACGTTGGCGCGTCCTTCGCAGATTACATAGAACGAATCACCCTTGTCGCCCTCGTTCAGGATCGGTTCGTCGCGGTCAAACTGGCGAAGTTGTAAATGGGCAACGACGTCCTGGAACTCATCCGGACTGAGCGAAGAAAACAAGGGTGTGTCCGGAAGCTGCTGATACAGATTGTCGCCGGGGTTCTCCGTCGCCAGATCTTCGGCGCTGCTGGCGATCGTTTGATCCATTACGGTTTCTTCGACAATTGTGCTGTCGCCGGTATCTTCGCCGGGGTCGGGCGGCGCGGACACCGCTGATGCCGTAACCTTTTCCAGCTTGACGCGTGCGACGGTCGACCGCTTTTCGAGATCGCCTTCTTTACGGGCATACAGGTCGGCCAGCGCGGCCTGAGTCTCTGTATGATTCGGATCAATTTCCAGAATCATCTTGTTGACACCAATGGCCTGCAGCAGGAAACCTTTTAACGCGTACTGAGCTGCAGCCTTCTGGTAAATATTGATCGCCTTGTCGCCTTTGTCCTGAGCCCGCAGTGTGTCACCCATTCGAACCCAGTTCTTGATATCGGCAGGCTGCAGTCGCACCAGTTCCTGATAGCTTTTGAGGGCTGACACGTAGTCGCTTTTGGCAAAGGCCGCCTGGGCCTGCTTGCGCAGTTTTTCAATTTTCTTGCTCAAGATTGATTCAGTCGATTCGTCGAAATAACTCCGGCATATGCTGGCAATAGTATAGCGAGTGATTCAGCGAATGATAATGACCGACTATTCGATCCTGGCCTGTGGCAGTGTCGTGCCCTGGCGCTGACGTTTAAGCCGCTTCCGGTACGCCTTTTGCGCATCGTACCGTGCCCGTCGTTTCAGGTCGGAAAGCATGTAGAACCCGAGGCAGGCGACATCGAAACCGAAATAAAATACGGATATTCCGGATGGCGGATTGCCACTGGGAATCGACGGATACTTGTCCAGCAGGATCGAATGCCAATACCAGTTGCCCATCGATGTACCCAGTAGTTCCAGGTACAGAACCAACAGGTACATCGACAAAAAAAACATTGTCGAGTCCCGGTTAACCAGTAGAATCGTACAGAAGACCGAAAAGCAGATAAATCCATACAGATCGTTCTGGCTGAACAACCACCACGTACTGAATCCGGCCGCAGCGATAAACATGGCGACCGCCAGGGGTCGACGGTGCCGACGAACCCAGGGTTCGCGGGCAAAGTAGTAGACGGCGCCGTAGACGATCGTGTGCCCCGGCGGCACATACAACGGAATGTTCTCCAATCGGTACTCGTACATACCGACAATCAGCGCAAAAAATACTTCGCCGGCCGTTGCGACAAATAGTCCGATGATCATCAGTTTGCGCAGGCGCGCACTGGCGGTGTAATACATCCATCCGAAATACATAAATGTTGCGATGTTGGCGGCCCACTGACCCCACGAAATCCGGGCCGCCATGTACTGACTGTCCAGAAACAAAATAGTCGGCAGCCAGGCGACCACACCCAGGATTGTGCCTGGCCGAAAAAACGTTCGGCGACTCCGGGCCCGCATTTTGTCAGTCATTCAGGGAAGGTCCCGCCAAGCGCCCGAATTATCCAGGAATGCTGCAAACCAGTCCACCAGTTTCATCCCGTGGTTGTCGATTTCATAGAATTCGTCGTCCCAGATGATCGTGTGTTTGATTCCGTCGTGCAGGTAACGTTTGAATCGACTTGGAAAGACGGTCTGGACCTTGTCAGTCTGTGCCCTCAGGACATCCGGAAAATCAGTCCCATAGGTCAGGTAACTTGTGCCAATTGTGAAATCATCGTAATGCATAAACAGCGCCACGGTAACGTCCTGGTCACGCGGCAGCAGACAGTCCAACAGGAACAATAACTGCTCTTGCCACTGGGGCGGACAGTCGGCAGGGATCAATTTGCGAATTCCCCATCCATCCAGCGCACCATTGACCATAAACTCGTGCTCGGGATTCAGCAGCCACGGGCCTGAATCGTTAAAGACACGAATGATATGTTCCGGAAAGGCTGCTCGAGTCAGCAGGTACCCCATTAACGTTCCGTAGCCACCGGCACTGGCCCCCGTGACCAGAATTCGGTCGGGATTCGGGTAGAGTTCCTTCATCAGCGAAATCGTCGCGCTCAGGTTGCGCAATCCCCAGTGCCACGTTGTACGCGTTGTTGCGTCGGTTGAACTGCGGTACACCAGCGTGTTGTCGCCGCTCCAGACGCTGCCGTCGCAGTAGTCGCCATAGACCACATTGTCATCGCGCAGCGGGTTCAGGGCGTTGTTGCGATCGCTGATTCCGTCCTGTTCGCCATTGAGGGGGTTCGATTCATCTTTGACAAAAATCGGAAACACATAGCAACTTTCGTAGCTCCAGCATCCGCCACCTCCGCCCAGGTTCAGGACAACGTTGTTGTTCTTCCCCGGTCGCACGGACGCAACGTATTCGCCGCCGTCAAAGCACCTGGCTTGTGAAGTGGCGCCGCTGCCGTAATAGTATCCGGTCCAGTTTCCCGCAAACGTTTCGCTGCTGACCGGTTGAATCTGGTCGATATACCGGTCCAGGCCAGCGGAACTGATCAATTCTGAAATGGGTTGATCGATAACGGGTTCCACCAAAACAGGGGCAGTGACGGAAACGTCGCTGCAGGCCGTGGTTACGGCGACCGTGCAGGACAGCAATATCGTGCGGATCACAATCGCCCCTGTGTCCGCATTCCGTCCAATAATGCATTGTTCAATGCCAGCATCCGCAATTGTGCGGAAATCGAGCCCGGATCAGCATTGTGTGTCATTGCAACAGCAAGGTTCAGGTCCGGATCGGCCCAGGCACCGGAACCACCATATCCGTAATGTCCAAATGCGTTGCGCCTTCGATTCGGTCCCGATCCGCCAGCCTGGTGATAACCCAATCGCCAGCGCATAGGAACGAACAGGATCTTGTCCCGTGTTCGCACTTGTACAGTCAGCGCACTGGATCGGGTTTCGGGATTAATCAAGCGCACACCGTTCAGTCCGTCTGGATTTGCCAGCGAGGCGTACATCCTGGCAAGTGACCGGGCCGTGAAATGTCCATTTGCTGCGGGAATCGGAACCTGGAGGTAGGCATCGTCGACAAACATTCGGCCAACCCCGCGAACAAAAAACGCACTCAACTGGTGATCCAGACGCCGATTCAACCAGCTACGTGCTGATTCAACCAGCGGGTTTTTCCAGCGTCGCCGCCTGCCAGACGATGGATTCGCCGGTCGCTCGGGAACCATCAGTCGGGCGGCCCTGGGCAGTTGATTCTGCGGCAGGCCGATGTACAAACCATCCAGCTCCAGTGGTTTGGCAATTTCTTTCTGGATAAACTCCGCAAACGGAATCCCGGAAATTCGCTGGACAAGTTCGCCCGCGAGCCAGCCAATTGTTAACGCGTGGTAGCCGCTGCCTCCGCCTGGTCGAAACGCGACGGCATTGGCCAGTCGATGGGTTATTTCGTCCCAATCCAGGACTGTTGCAAAATCGCGAACGTTGTCACGGACGTTGTACAGGCCTGCCTGATGGGTCAAAAGTTGCCGGACTGTGATCTCGGCTTTGTTGTGGGCGGCAAATTCTGGCCAGTAGTAGGCGACAGTCTGGTCATAGTCCAGTCGGCCGCGGCTGGCCAGGATATGAAGCGCCGTAACTGTGACACCCTTGGTTGTCGAAAACGACATCGAAACGGTGTCCTGTTCCCATGGGCGGCCCTGGTGGTCCCGTATTCCAGCCCAGCAATCAACGACAGGGACACCATCCAGGTAGACGCAGACCGCGGCACCGCCGCCAAACTGGCGGATTTGCCGACGCAATTCCCTGCGGACCGGCTGGAATGCCGGATCACATTTGCCGTTGATCTTCACGATGACCTCCCCGGCTGTAAATCCAGCCTAGCCCATATGATAGGAGCGGCACCGATATCCGGCAAGCATTGTTTGTGCTTGCCGTAGTGTGTGGCTACTATGTACCGATTCAGACCAGGTAGGGCGCGTCCCGGATCGAAACCGCTCAATTGGAAAGGCCGTTTGATGTCAGACAAAAAATACCGACTGATTACCCGCAGTGACTTTGATGGATTGGCGTGCGCCGTTCTGCTGAAAGAACTGGACATGATCGACGAGATCAAGTTCGTCCATCCCAAAGATATGCAGGACGGCAAAGTCGAAGTGACAGAAAACGATATTTCGGCAAACCTGCCGTTCGTTCCCGGTGCGGCGTACGCATTTGATCACCATTCAAGCGAGGTCGCCAGGGTGGGCGAGGCCGAGTCTGAGACGTATGTCAATGACCCCGCCGCGCCGTCGGCGGCACGTGTTGTCTACGAGTATTTCGGCGGTCCTGAAAAGTTCGAATCTGTCCCCCGGCTGTTCCTGACGGCGGTTGACAAGGCAGACTCGGCAAATTTCGAGGCTGAGGACGTGCTGGTTCCCCAGGGATGGGACCTGTTGAGTTTCATCATGGATGCGCGCACGGGCCTGGGGCGGTTCAAGGAATTCAATATTTCCAACTACGACCTGATGATGAAGTTGATTGACCTGTGCCGGACCTGGAACGTCGAGTCAATACTTCAGGATCCGGATGTCAAGGAACGGGTCGATCTGTACCAGGAACACCACGCCAAGGCCCAGGAACAGATCCAGCGCATCGCCAAAGTCGACGGTGAAGTCGTTATCCTCGATTTCCGTGAAGAAGACACGATCTTTGCGGTCAACCGTTTCCTGGTTTACGCACTTTATCTGGACTGCAGCGTCTCGATCCACCTGATGTGGGGGCGTGACAAGCAGAACACAGTTCTTGCGGTTGGCAGTTCGATCTTTTTCCCGACCAGCGTTGACATCGGCGACCTGATGTTGAAGTACGGCGGCGGCGGCCACACAGCAGCCGGCACATGCCAGGTCGAAAACGACCAGTCGGAAACGGTGCTGTCAGAGGTCACGGCTGCCCTGAACGGCGGCTGAACGACGCCGGGTTCTCTGGCCGACTGCTCGGATCTTATCAGCCGTTCGAGCGGCGAACAGTGACGACAGCAACTATTGCGCAATCCAGAATTGCGGTCAACAGGAAGGCCAGCAGCGATTGTGGTGCCCACAGGGCACGGGTATAAACCCAGGCGCCCAGGTTTGCAATCGCAAACAGGCCCCACGACAAGCGACTGATTCCGGATACGTCAGGGGACACAATAGCGTGGCGCAACTGCAGCAATGTCGATACGGGCAGGATGATTGCCGGCAGCCATCCCAGTGCTTCAAAGATCATGGATGTCAGGGTACCCGGCGGGCGGTCAGGGTGCCTTGCACCGCGACCTGCCGCCAATGTCGAAAATTGAATCAGCCGCTATGTTGAACGAATAATGATTCGATTGGTACAGTGCAGGTTTGCGTAATTACCGGCAACATACCTTAAATCGCAGGACAAGGATGGATTTGTGGCGATCAGCGATGTAAAAGCACGACTGCAGGAAGCCCGTGCAACTGCACGAGTTCTTAAGAGCCTTCCGAAAATTCTCCCCAGTGCCAAAAACGGGCCAGCCCAGATGCTGGATATTCGGGTGAGAAAGACGCCAAATAACCTGGGCATGGTTTTTGAGGGGCGCAAGTACACCTGGCGGGAAATTAACGATCAGGCAAACCAGTACGCGGCATTCCTGCGGGAACAGGGCATCGGCAAGGGGGATGTTGTCGCGTTGATGATGGACAACCGGCCGGAATACTTTTTTTTCGTCATGGCGATGGCCAAGCTGGGCGCGATCTCGGCGTTGATCAATACGAACCTTACCGGGGAGCCTCTGGTTCATGCGATTTCGGTCGCCAAAGCAAAAAAGGTATTTGTTGGCGAAGAACATCTGGATGCCATTGACGAAGTCTTTTCCCAACTGGACGAACTAAAAAAGTCGGACGACCTGTACGTCCAGTTCGAGGGCGATAAACCCAGGTCCCGCAAGGGAACAGCTGTCAATAATCTGATCGCTGAACAGCCGACTTCGGAACAATGGCGGCAACAATTCCTGAACAGCGATCCCTACTGCTACATTTACACGTCCGGGACGACGGGCCTGCCCAAAGCTGCAATCGTCACCAATCAGCGCATGGTAGCGGCTTCGGCAGCATTTGGTCGTGCCATGTTCGAGGCAACACCCAGCGACGTGATTTATGTGACTCTGCCGATGTACCACTCCAGCGCAATGTACATCGGTACCGGAAGTTGCCTGGATACCGGGGCGACCATCGCGTTGCGCCGCAAGTTTTCGGCATCCAGTTTTTGGGACGACGTCAACGAAATGGGGGCCACAGGGTTCCTGTACATTGGCGAACTGTGCCGTTACCTGCTGAATTCCAATTCCCATCCGGGGGAACGGACTCACAAATTGCGGATTGGCGTAGGCAATGGCCTGCGCGCAGACGTCTGGACAGCATTCCAGGAACGTTTCGGCGTACCGTTGTTTCGTGAGTTCTATGGAGCAACCGAAGGCAACACTATCCTGACCAACTTCCAGGGGGTTCCAGGAATGATCGGCCGCAAGCGCCTGGGGCAATTGCTGTTGCGCTGTGACGAGGTGACTGGTGAGCCAGTTCGCAATGCCGACGGATTCTGTGAAGAAGTCGATGTTGGCGAGGCAGGCCTGCTGGTTGGACGAATTCAACCGTGGGTCAGGTTCGACGGGTATCTCGACAAGAACGCGACACAAAAGAAAATCCTCAAGGATGTCAGGAAAAAAGGCGACAGGTATTTCAATACCGGTGACCTGATCCAGCTGCACGAGGATAACTGGCTGTCGTTCGCGGACCGCATCGGCGACACGTTTCGCTGGAAGGGCGAGAACGTGTCGACTAACGAGGTCATGGAAATCCTGGGCAAATATGACCACGTCCTCGAGGCCAACGTCTATGGTGTCGAGGTTCCCAATGCCGAAGGGCGGGCCGGAATGGCAGCGCTTAACGTCGAGGACGGCTTTGACTTGCAGGGATTTGCGAAGTTCGCGCGCGAAAACCTGGCCAATTACCAGTTGCCTTACTTTGTCCGCATCCTGTCCAATGAAATGCGGATTACGGGGACGTTCAAACACCAGAAAGTTGACTATCGCAAGGAAGGGTTTGACCCGTCCATCGTCAATGATCCGCTCTATTTCCTGGACGGCGACAAATACGTTGAAATTGACCAGAAACTGATGGATCGGTTCAACGCCGGTAAGATCAGTCCGGCCTGACCAGGATTCCGACTTTGCGCACTGGCATTTCACGCCGCCGCCTGATCCAGGCAGGTTCAGCCGCCCTGGTCACGCAACAGCTGGGGTGTGCAACCGCACCGGACGCCGTACTGTCACGCACGTTGCCCCGTCCGAATGGGTTTGTGCCCGGCTACCAGGGATTGGCAACGCTGCCGTATTTCGAGCCAACTGACGACGGTCGCGTCCGGCTGACAGACGAGATTCGCCAGTCTGTTTCCCCAGGTGTGGACTTCCACGCACACCTGGGAATGTCGTTGATGCTTGCGGCACCGCTTGATTACCACAGTCATAGCAGCCGACCACAGTACCTGATCGATTGCGACCATCCAAAGCCGCCGTGCGAGCTGCATTTTGACGATTATCTGAACAAGATCGCGGACGAGGCGCGCCTGGCTGACATGAAAGAGCGAATCCTGTCCTATGGCCTGCCGGGGCGGAGCGATTCAGCCAACACCCAGGCGATTCCATCACTGGTCGCCGAAATGGATGCGATGGGCGTGCAGCACGCAGTCCTGCTGGCGGTGGTGCCCAACCTGCCGTTTCGCAATAACCCGACGTTGCA
Organism: bacterium; assembly: GCA_041623475.1. Classification (GTDB taxonomy): domain Bacteria; phylum J088; class J088; order J088; family J088; genus JBFJWU01. The sequence continues at coordinate 10,727 of JBFJWU010000064.1, forward strand.
ATGGATGGAGGCCCTGGACCAGTCAGAACACAAAGACCGATTTGTGGTCTTTGCTGGTGTCTATCCCAAGGCCGCGACCGCGGTCGAGCAGTTGCGCGAGTTCGTTCGCCTGGGCGCCCGTGGTGTAAAGTTGCATCCAACCATGCAGCAATTTTATCCCGATGACCGCCGATATTGGCCTATCTACAAGTTCTGCCAGCAAGCCCGGATTCCTGTATTTTTCCACGCTGGTCGGGCCGGGATCGAGCCCCGGAAAACCCGGAAATATGCTGTTATGGACCGCTACATCGGGGCGGTCGAGGCATTTCCCGATGTTCAGTTCGTGTTCGGGCATGGGGGGGCCCGCGACTGGGAGTCTGCGTGGCCGATCGCCGCATCGCACGACAATGTCTGGCTGGAAATTGAAGGCCAGGGGACCCGCGAACTGAAAATCATCCTGGACGGGATGGGGCATGAACGTTTGCTGTTTGGGTCGGATTGGCCGTTTTATCCCCTTAGCGCTACGGTTGCCCGCGTCCTGCTGGCCACCGAGGACAACCCGGAGGCACGTCGCGCTATTTTTGGGGAAAACGCGTATCGGTTGCTGTCAATGGGGCCGCCGGGCGGCTCGTCACCCAGCCACTAGGTTGCGTCTGGCAGCCCCCACGGGCTGTCCCAATGAAAAAAAGCTAACATCCTGCTATCGTTGGAAAACATGGCCAATGTCGTCCAACAAACGGATCCTCGTGATGAAAAGCTGCTGAAGCGAATTGCCGGGACACTTGCGCCGCCGTTTCGCCGGTATTTTCGGCCGGTAATCCGCGGGCTGGATCGCGTGCCGCAGGGCAAGGCGCTCTACGTGGGTAACCACAGCGGCGGCACGTTGATGCCAGACGCGATACTGGTCATGGATGCGCTGTTGCGCAAGCGCGGACTGGAGGGACTGCCGTTCGGGCTGGGGCACGACATGCTGTTCAAGTCCCCGACCATGTCCAGGTACAGTTCAAAGCTGGGGATCATGCCGGCCCATCCTGACAGTGCGTCCCAGGTGTTTGCCATGGGACGCAAGGCCATGGTTTATCCCGGGGGCGAACTGGACAATATGCGCGCCTGGCGCGACCGCAACCGGATCGTTTTCGGGCATCGACGGGGCTACATTCGCCTGGCACTGCAGCACGGCGTGCCGATTGTGCCAATCGTTGCCGCCGGGGCCCAGCAGACGATCCTGATCCTGGATGACGGACGCGGTCTGGCCAAACGACTGGGGCTGGACCGTAACTTCCGGGTTCGTGTCCTCCCGATCGCGTTGACATTCCCGTGGGGACTGACGATTGCCCCGATGTTGTACTGGCCGATGCCCAGCCGAATCTACATCGAAATCCTGCCGGCCATCAAGTTTCGTCGAAGCGGCGAGGATGCAGCCGATGATACGGATTATGTCGAGGCATGCCATCGAAAGGTCTATAACCAGATGCAGGCCAAGCTGAGCCTGCTTGCGGCCGAGCGCCGAGAGTGGATGCGGCGAAATCCAGGGTGGTGGTGGAAGCCACGGCGGTGGCCAAAGGACATGACCTCGTAGTCGCGCAGATTTACGCAATCTGGCACGTCATCCTCGGCGAGTCGTCCTCGAAATAGCGCTGCTATTCCTGCGGCGTCCCGCCTTGCGGGTGCCGCAC
>JBFJWU010000065.1:0-12347 GCA_041623475.1 bacterium
TCGTTGACCGCCAGAGCGAATTCATAAACGACGACCATCAATGCCCAAGCAACGATTCCGAACCGCCATCCGGTCCGAGCCGAAATCCACGCCGCCCCGTACCAACAAAGGTAAAACGGCAGCGCGATACCCATCGCAATAAAGACGATCCCACTTGGCAACACGAGCGCGGTCAATGCAATTAACATCATCGTGCGGACGATTGCCGTGCGGTCAGGCCGCGCAGCCAGTGAAAACAGAAAATACAGCAGCAGGTCGGCGCGAATCGCATTTGTGGCGAGCATCAGCAACATATGGTCATCTTAGCGACAATAGACGTTGGCGTAGGGAACCGCGTCCGACTCAATTTCTGCAATTGGCGGCTGCTAGAATCAGGCACATGGAAGCGGAAATCCGAAATGATAGTTTCGAAATGCGACAAGACACTTGACGCCGTTCCGAACCATTATTATATTGGCGATTATCGCTACGTTGGCTGTTCCGCAGCTGGCGAACCGGATAACGGGCCGTAATGTGGCACCTGGCTGGCACTTTGACCCTGATTTCCTGCCTGGACTTGCTTCTGGTGCCCATCTGCTGAACGGCTCTAATCTGATCAGCGAAGCTAACTTGCATGCCGTTACAGATTCGATCTTGGTAGCAAGCTCGATGCTGCCCGAAGGGCTTGGCCAAGACAACAAACGTTCTGACTTGCTGACTGAAATAGCAAACACCATCGTTAACCGGGGCATTGATGTACTGCTGATCCGCAACGTCGATTTCCACGCACATCGAACCGACGGAATCGACGAGGCCCTTGAACTGTCTTCCCGGTCTGGACTGAATTTCATTGCCCGCGCCGCATATTACGACGTCATCGTCCCGCCCCTGATCGCCTCCAGTGTCGGCGCCGGACGAATTCTGTCTGGCACTGCAATCCTCAGTAGGTACCCAATTGTCTGGCACCAGTACTTTGTTTTCGACAGGGATCCTGTTGAGCACACTGCAGATTGGTTCGAACGTCCGGGGGCCTTTCAAGTGGCCGGCATCGTTGTCAATCAACGCCAGCTGGGTATGGCGAACGTTGCGATTGTAACCAATTCGTACACAAAGCTGCTCGAACAACTCAACCTTGCGATCGCAAGCTTTCAACACCTTGCTAAAATTACGAGACCGCAAAATGGCCGTCATCGCCCGGCAAACCGCCTTTGGTTTCCAGAACCAGTTCTATTGGCGGGCCAGGTAGTTAGCACCGGGCTACTCGACGGCTTGTCAAACGTCAGGCAGGAAACGGTGGTAAGAATGCTGACCGGGCTCGCTCAGGATTTTAGTTATCCCGCGTCATTGAAAAATATACTGATATTGCTGCCCGGAAGTTTCCCGAGTCACGTGATCCAGGAACCGGACAATCGCCGTTTGCAGTCGTGGAGCGAAGTAAGAATTGACCTGATCGAAGATGCGTCTGTGAACGAGCCTTGCTGCGCTCGACAAGATTAACATCAGACCTGCACATTGGTACGTTTCAACAATACAGAACAGAATCAGCGGCCGACAGACTCATGGTTCAAACTGGCCGCAAGTCGCTGGATGTTCCGTTTACTGATATCGGCGCTTGCAATCAGCGTAACTTTTTGTCTATTCCCATTGCCGCAGATAACCGAATGGGCAAGCGGCGGCAATCTGGAAACCGGTTGGCAAACGGATCCGTCATTTCGCAGTAATCTGAATATCCGCGTGGAAGCCCCGGCGGCCATCTCGGCAGTAAGTCTGGACATCGGATTCGGGCGTCCGGGCTCTGAGCCAAATATTCCTTACGATTCGGAAACCGAATTGCGACGTATCGCCGAGCAAATCTTTGCGGCGGGCGTTGACATTGTTCTGCTGCGCGGGGTTGACTTTGCATCCAGGCGCAGCGGGTTTGTTGATCAGGCAAAGTACATTGCCCATTACGCAGGGTTAACCTATGTGGCACGTGCCCCCACCCACAAGGCAGGATATGTTCCCTTTCCCCTGTTTGCGCCCCACCGTCACCTGGGTCGTGTCGCGGCCGGCACGGCTGTCATCAGTCGTTATCCAATCCTCCTGCACCGTTACCTGATATTTGAACGGCCAACGTCAAGTATGGTTTCCGGAGCAGATTTCCTGCCGCCAGGGTCGTTTCAAGTTGTCGGAATCCTCGCCGGGAAAAGATACGTCGCGGTTGCCAACACAGACCTGGCTGCCACGGACCAGGCAAAGCTGGAAGAGCAAACCAGCCTGGTTGTGGCCAATCTTGATCATCTGCGTCGACAAAGCAGCCAACAGGCTGCTGCGAGCGCAACTGCCACAGGTACCAGCGTGCTGGCATCCCGGCTGCCGGTGCCTGTCCTGCTGGCTGGCAACTTCGCCGGCCGCACGCCTGACCCGGTCCAGCCAACGCTCCGCAATTCAATACAGCCCATACGACAAGACAGAACAATCCGGCAACTGCTGCGGCACCTGGGCACCCCGACCAGCGACCCGGCCCCGTTGGCAAGCCAAATGATCTTGTTACCATCCGTAACAGCAAACGAGATGTCCGGAGCCGCGCTATCGGAACCCGCAGACTGGCAACTGATTTCAATTGATTTGCGGCGTATTCAGCCGGTTTCCGACTAGGACCGGACGTGGCAGATAAATCAGCACCCATTGTTGACAGAATCCAGAACCTGGTGGCCGGTTTTTTTGTTTGCGGTGTCGTGCTCTACGCACTTTTCAACTTATGGAGCTGGGCGACCGGCTTGCATTTGGAATCCGGGTGGGTTGCCGGCCCACCTCAGGGTCAATCAGGCGGAGCCGCGCCCGCCGGTCCGGTCACAGACCTGACAATTGTCAGTTGGGATATTAACTACGGCGTCACACCGTCCGGTAACATCATCGATCCCGATGATATCGTTGCTGCGCTTAGTCAGGTCACCGCCGACATTGTCCTGCTTCAGCGCGTTGATTTTGCATCGCGGCGCTCCGGCTTTATCAACCAGGCCGCCGCAATTGCTGATCGTGCAGGCTTTGGGCACGTAGTCCAAATTGTGTCCCAGGATGCCGGATATATTCCGTTGCCAGCCTGGCCACCAGGTGCCCAACAGGGCCGGACAAAATCTGGTGGCGCGATTGTCAGCCGCTATCCAATTTTTTTCCATCGGCCCTACCGATTTCCCAGAAGCGACACTGGCTGGCCCGCAAGCGACCTGGCGGCGCATGGCTGGATTCAGATTGCCGGCGTTCTGGTTGATAACTTCAGGCTAGGAATTGTCAACGCGCATCTGGACGCGATCGACGAACAGTCACGGTTTGAGCAGGCTGGATTTATTGTCGGGGTCGTCCGCCATTGGCCGACAGCTTCCGATCCAGACGGATTACGCCAGGACAGGCCAACCGACAGAGGGCTGCTGCCGCCGCTTGAATTGGGCCAGTCGTTTCCCCGGCCATTTGTTATTTCTGGCAATTTTGAAGCGCGGCAGGCGACAGATGTTGAAGACCTTACGCTCCCTGTTCTGGACCGAATACCGGAGTTTCGTCAAGTGGATATCCAGCTTGATTCATCCGGCAGCGATTCTGGAAAGTCAGGTTTTTATCTTCACCAGGCGTTCCAGGTCGAAGGCGCAATTCGCCTGGAAACCACCGTCCCGGTTCCGATGCAGCCAATATTGATCAGGACTTTACTCAGCAAGCCAGATTAATTCCCGACCGTCGCCAGGTCCGGCTTTGGGGCAGCATTCCACAGCGCAGCCAGGTAGTCGGAAACTGGTCGCGTTCTATCTTCTGGAATGCTGATCCAAATCCCGCCGGGGACCTCCAGCGTAGTCAAAGTAACGTCGTATACGTTCAGTTTTCGATCCATATGAGCGCCTACCGAGCTGGCCAGCAACGCACGCACATCGGCACGCCACCACGGATGCAGTTGCAGCGCGGCGGCCCGCGCTGTCAATCCCGGAATGCCCAGCGGGATATAGACTGCGGCAGCCCGATCATCCGGGAGGGCTTCAAGTTCACACAACCATTTGCGGCTGAAGCTGGATGGGAGGTACTGCCCGTAGCGCGATTGCGTTGCTGTCAGGACAATCTGCACCCGGTTTCCACAGTCCGCATCCGGTTGTCGGCCCGACGTCGCGGCAACCTGGTAGGCCAGTTGTGCTGGCAGATAGGCGGCACCTGCAGTGTCCAGGGGATCAACAACGACGACACCGGGGAATGGCACGTTCCCATCAATCAGCAGGCGGCGGGGCGTCACCGCATGGACCGGGTGTGCCAGATACCATAGGTGTCCGATAATATTGCCGGCACAAAGCACGGCCAGAAATGCAACCTGCATGGCCTGACGTATTCGAACCGGCAGCCGTCCCGTTTCGTGGACCATCAGGACCAACAGCGGCAGCGCCGCGGGCAATAGGTAGCGCATCGCCATGTACGACGCTCCTGCCCAATGGAGCAGCCAGATCAACGTAAATGATATCGGCCCCCACAGAAAAAGTAACCACGGGACCGGCTTTTGTAGAGTTGACAGAACCAGTATTGCCGTAATAGCAATCCAACCCAATTCGACCCCGGTCAGGAAGCCGGCGGCATCAATCATCATCAGGTTCAGCGGCTGAACGGATTGCGAACGAAACCAGGCATCGCCGCCCAACGCTTCCAAGCCGATCAGGAATACCAGGATCGCCGTACCGGATGTCGTCAATGTGGGCAACAGGACCCGGGTCAAAACGGGCCGGACCTGTTCGCGTCCCGAACGAAGCACGCGGGAAATGGACACCAGTCCCGCATACGGTATCGCCAGCGGGTTGCAGATGCCCATCAATCCCGCTGCAACCGAATCTGCTCGTTTGATCGGGCGGTCAATACGGCTGAAGAGAAAAACGACCGCCAGCGTGATAAAGGGGTACGGCCGGAATTCAACCCCCTGGATCAGCAGAAATGCGCTGGTCATCAACGCTGGCGTCAGCAGCCAGCTGGCCACGCCACTGGTTGCGTGCAGGGCACGGCGCAACGCAATCCAGCAGGCCAGCCAGACGGCTATTGCAGCAGGCAGCTCCACCCAGAACGGACTAAACGGTGCGACCCGAATCCATAATGATGCGACCAGTTGAAAAAGACCTTCTCCTGGCGCTGACCGAAACAGGATGTCAGGCCATTTCTGCAACGTCCCGGCAACAGCCAGCACCTCGTCATGCCACAAGCCATGCCGCCCACAGTGCCAGATCAATGCGCCCAGGCCACCGGCGACCCAAATGCTCGTCCAGATTCTTTTTAAATTGTTCATTCCCGGTCTTTCATCATCTGCAGGAACTCACGATCCAGTGGCGGGAGAACCCCGGGGAACCTCGCCTCGATTCCGCGTATGTAATCCGTATCGATACCACCACCCATAATCCGTTCGTTTACCCGCCAGACCAGAAATGCCCCCGCGCCATACACGTTTTCAACCAGGAACGGAATCGTAAATTCGCCCCACACCGCACGCAGGGCGGCCTCGTCATTGGGAATCTCTATCTCTGCCGTAATCGTCCGGTTGCGTCCCAGTTCCACGGCAAATCCAAGGCTGCGCAAATGGCGGGCAAGCCGCTGTTCGACCACGCCGGAACGCCAGTCGTCGGGTACCCAGAAACGGGACAAGTCCATTGTCGCCATGAAGCGGTCGCTCATCAACGGCTGCAGAAATTTGACCCGAATGCGCTCCTTGCCCGCATTATTTGCCACTGCTTGTGAAACGGTCAGCAACGGCCGTGCGGTCAGAACCAGGTCATCAGTAAGTTCAAGCTTCAGATTTGTCAGGTCGTAAGCTCCATTGGTCCAGTTCGGGCAGGTTGCCGTCCACGTGGTCTGGCCTAAGTATTCATAGAACCGACTGCCAAATAACAACAGCGGATCCCATACATGTGTGTCTGCACCAGACGTCTCGGTGCACTCGGCGAACAGCAGCGAAACGTCGGTTCCCGAACTGCCATCTACGGTTGTAGCAAACAACGCATAGGACGATCGGGAAAATGAAACAACTGTGGCGACGATCATAGCAACAGGTAACACCACCCTGTAAATGGCCGACCAGACGCCATCCCCTGGCAGCCAGGCAACCAGCAGGTAGATACCGACCGGGATCATGAAGATCAGGTACCGGACCGCAAGGTTATGGTCAAATAGGCTCGCGGCCACCATCGCTGCAGGTATCGGCAGAAGGGCACCAAACAGCCCGATACATTGCATCGTTGGTCGACCTGATCGAAACAACGTTCGCACCGCAGCCACCTGCACGATCGCAAACAAAGCCGCGCCAACCAATACGGGGGAACTCCACAGGAAACTGATCGCTTCCAGAATCCAATCCAGCGACGACGGATACCAGCGCCCCGTCGGAATATTCCAGTATCGGTCTGTTGCCTGATAGATGAAAATCGCCAGCAAAATAATCTGGGCAAAGATGGACGCGCCAAAAATCCGCCTGCGTCCTGGTCGTTCGATCCAGGCCGCTATCGCAACCGGCAACACCAAGGTCGCCAACGGAGCAAACAACCCGATGGCGGCGACGGGAATTACGGCCAGCAGGTTCCATCTGTTCGCCTGAACAGCCCAGACAAGGGCTACTGTGAAAAACAATACCCAGGGATACCAACGGGCGTCGGCACCATAATAGATAACCAACGGACTGAAAACGTACATCGACAGCCCGGCAAGAATCAGCAACCGCGGCGCTTTCGAGCCATTCAGAAGTTCAAAAAACAGCGCAATTGAAAGCCCGAAACCAAGCAATGAAAACACGCGTAAGGCAATAATCTGGTTGCCAAACAGTTCCGCAATCGCCGAAGTGAAGAAGTAGTACAAGGACAAGGATCCAGCTGGGCCGACGGCCAGTGCCCGCAGAAACTGATCCAGCGGCAGTTCGTTACGGAACAGGACCATTCCTTCGTCCAGGCTGACAGAACGATCGAGCCCGGCAACCGCAGACACGGTCAATCCGGCAGCAACAAAAAGTGCAGTCATCCCGCGCGCCTGGCCAGGAGTGAACGACTTTGATTCCCCGTTTCTGGGGGTCTGCATCAGGTTATTTCACGCCGCTGATGCGGGCCGGACGACCTGGTACAGGGCCAGCCGGGCAGCGGCACCTGCCTTGCGGGCAAATTCCAGCGGCGACTGGACCTCGCGGATGCGCTCCCAGACGTAGCCGGGACGGAAATAGAATTCGCGATAAAACCGGCGGGCCCATGCCGACAATTGTTCGTCTGTCAGGTTGCGGCACCAGGGTTGCAGCTTCAAGTCAGGATCCGGGTCGATCGTATGATCGCGAAAGTAGTCGCCGGAAATTCCGCCCTCGGCCACGGCCTGATCGTACAATGGTGTCCCCGGCAGCGGGATCGTCACCAGTATTTGCGCGTAATCCGGATCCAGTTCCTTGGCAAAGTCGATCGTCTGCCGAATGTCCTGTTCCGTCTCGTCGGGATAGCCGATCATGAAAAACGCGGCGGTTCCGATGCCAGCGGCCTTGGTCAAGGCAAAGGCCCGCCGTGCATCTTCACGAGTGATTCCCTTGCGCATGATTTCCAGGGTGCGGTCGCTGCCGCTTTCCACGCCGTAGTAACAGCGCACGCAGTTTGCCTGTTTCATCAGCGCCAGCATTTCCTCGTCCACCTGGTCCACGCGTCCGCGAAATGCCCACTGTACTGTCAGGCCGCGGGCAATATACTCCTGGCAGAACTCTTTGACCTTGCGCCGGAACAAGTTAAATGTGTCGTCAAAAATGTGGACATAGGAATAACCCGCGGCTTCAATTTCGGCCATCTCATCAACGACATTTTCAGCACTGCGATATTTATATTTTCGGGCACGCACCTGGCAAAAGGTGCATTTGTGGGGGCAACCGCGGCTGGTCACCAATGACGTTTCCAATTGCGCCGGATTCAAGACCGCCCGGTAGGTCAGGGACAGGGACATCCGTCGGTCGGGCAAGGGTATCGAATTCAGGTCCTCGATTCGCAGCCGATCCGGATTGCAGACAATCTGGTCTCCCTTTTTGAACCACGCGCCGGCAACGCCATCCAGGTCCTGGCCTGAATCGTATCGCTGGCAGATTTCCAGCATGGTTTCTTCACCTTCACCCAGTACGACCGCGTCTACAAATGGCTGCGCCAGCGTCTCCCGGGGGTAAACGTCAATGTGCGGACCACCGATGACAATCCGGCAGTCAGGCAGTTCATCGCGAACCAACTGCGCCACCTGGTACAGGTCGTAGATCGTAAACGTGTAGCTGCAGAATCCGACCACATCTGGTTGAAACGCCTGCAGCGTTGGCAGGATCGCATCGTATTGCTGGACGCCTTCGCCGCTGTAATCGAAGCAGCGCACGTCGTGATCAGATTTTTCCCGAAGATAGGTGGCAACATACAACATCCCGAGGGGGGCGTATATGCTGCTGCGAAAAACCATGTCCGGGCCGGGAAAAGACGGCGTATTCACCTGCGGCGGATTCACAAACAGGACGTTCATACCGGGGATTCAGCAGCTCCGAGTTGCCGGTTCCCTGAACGCCGGCTGATTCCGGCGGCAAACGACTCCCAGACGAGTTCCGTCACGGCACCCAGTGAAATCGCCAGGTTTCTGGGCTGGCGCAGATTGATGCGGGCCATTTGCAGGATCTTGCCCGGCCGCAGGTAAAACCGCAGGACACCGTTGCGCTGGATCTGCCGCATGCGATCGGTACTGACCCCGTCAGGCGCATAGACGTAGTCGTCTTCACTGGTTCCGCGACTCCACGGGGTCAATGATTCGGGTCGAAACCCGCCCGCGTCCAGCTCTGATTTCAACTGCTGGAAAAGGGGACTGCCCGGATAGGGTGTAAACCGATTGAATTTGGCGATTTCGGGATCCAGCTCGATCGCAAACCGAATGGTGTCCTCCATGGTTTTTTCGGTTTCACCGGGTAGACCGATCATGAACAACCCGTACGTAAAAACTCCGAGGTCCCGTGTCCAAGCCATCGCCCGACGCGAATCTTCAATAGTGTGATTCTTGTTGTGCAACGTCAGGATCTCGTCATTGCCTGACTCGAATCCGTACATCATCAGGTACATACCGGCTTCCTTAAGCGCGGCCAAGGCATCATAGGTAACCGTGTCCACACGGGCCTCGGTCAACCATTTACAGCGTTTGTGCAGGCCCCGTTTGATCATCGCATCGGCAAAACGCAACGCGTCCTTTTCGTGCAGCGGAAAAATCGCGTCCTGGAATCCGAACCAGTAAACACCCAGTTCATCAATATTGCGTTCGACTTCGTCCAGAACATTGTCGATGGAACGTTTGCGAACCTTGGGGTAGTTGACGTTCTGGGCACAAAATGAACAGTTCCAGGGACATCCACGGGTATAGATGATCGGCATGATCACTTCCTGCTCCAACAAGGTCGGTGGTGCCAGGTATCGCGGTATGTCCAGATCCGAAAATGACGGAAACGGGATCTGGTCCAGATCCCGCATTTGTTCCCGTCCGGCGTTGACAATGACGCGCCCGTTTGCGTCACGCCATGCCAAACCATTGATGTCAGCAAAGCCGGTCCGGCCGCCTGCCAGTGCCTGGACCAGTTCCAGCATGATGTATTCACCTTCGCCAAATCCGACAAAATCACACCAGCCGGCTTCCAAAAGCTCGGTCTTGTAAATGGCGGAATGTGTATTGCCGAATACAATCTTTGTGTCAGGGGCGCACTTTCTGATTTCCTCGACCGTTGCCTCGACAACCGGCATGTTTGGGGTCAGGATTGAAAAACCGACCACATCAAACTGATCCCGCTCGACCATTGCGGCAATTTTCTCGGGGGGCCATCCAGACGCGAACTGGTCGTGGACAACAGCATCGAAACCGTTCTCTTTCAGGACAGCAGCAAGATAGGCGATCCCCAGCGGAGCGACAGGGGTCATCGCCTTGCGAAGGAACCCAACCGTCCGGTTCAGGTCAACCGACGGGTTTATCAACAGTGTTTTCAATTCCCACCCGCTTCCAGTACCTGGAACCTTCGCCCTGCATACTGCCGGTATTTATCAATTCTGGCCGACACGCGCATCGTTAACACGGTCTTATTGTACGGAACCGGCCCCACGAATGGAAGCCTCCTTGTGCGAATTCGCTGCAGGACCGTCACTGAATCGAAAAATTGTGCCGGACATTGTGGCGACCCAGATGTCGTCCCTGACGAGAACCGGTCCACTTTCCCAAACCTCGCTGCCCAGATAAAACCGACCATCGGACTGTCCGGAACTGGCATCAATGCGATGCAGTATGCCTTTGTGCGTTGGGACCCAGATTTTACCCCGGTCGCATAGCGGGTCAGACTCGACCCGGCCATCAGACGCATACCGCCAGATCGTTCGTCCGTTATTTGCATCGAGGGCAACAATTTGGGAATTGCCTGCAGCGACCAACGCGCCCGCGCATTCGACAGGCTGAGTCTCGATGCCGGTGCTCAGTTCGGTTTTCCAGTCAATTGCAAATGTGCGACGGTCGACACGAGCGACAACCCCACCATCAGTCGACCCGTCGCCTTTGGCAGGAACAAAAACCGATCGGGCAGCCACCGTCAAGCCGCCTTCGATGTCTCCGGGCAATTCCAAAACCAAGCGGGATGTCCCAGTCGCCGGATCCACAATATGCAGTTTCCCTCCGTGGCACCCCTGCCAGATATTTCCATCAATCAGGACGGGTGAGCTCTCGCATTCACTGCCGGTTTCATACCGCCAGACAGTTGACAACCGACCTGCCGCCAGCGTCAGTCGCCGCAGCCAGCCGCTGGCATCCGCGACGATAGCCCCGAATTCGCCGTCGTCAGCAATGAACAAAGGCCGGGTCTCGGACCACGAATTGACTGCCCGTCCCGCAACCGTCAACTTGTTCCGGTCCAGCACATAGGTTGAACCGTGGGCATTGATCATCAACCAGTGGCCTGTAACAGCCGGCGGTGCTTCGATATCGTGTTCCAGACGAACCGTCTGCAGCAGATCCCCGTCCCGGTCGAATCGATAGACAAAGCCACAGTCATCAACTGCGTAGACCGTGTCTGTCGCTGCCGTCACCGAAACCTTTGACGAACAGTTCAGTTGGGCCTTGGCAACTGTGCCAAATACTGCGGTTTCAGCAAGCAACCTGGCGAAGCGTTTCCCCCACCAGAGGTCCAGGTCAAAAAATACCCACCCTGCGGGACCGGCAAACAACCGGTCTGGAAACGGATATGGATCCCCGAACTTATTTGCCTTGGGGGGAAATGATTCAGGCCTGGTAACGACAACGATGCCCCGGAAATCATTCGCAGCTACCCCTGCGTGCGATTCTGCGATCGCATCACGATGGGCCAGGCTGGCGTACCCCAGTGCAATACGGACAGCAACAACAGTCAAAACAAGCGCCAGGGCAACGATGCCCCAGCGTCCGGCCCGGCGCAAAAACTTCACAATGGGTCCACGATGGCCAATGGCCTATCTCGTCGGTACAGTCTGGCGGACCGACGCAGCCAGCCTGTTCCGTACAGATGCCTTGGCGGTTCGCCAGATTGTCGGCACGGTAACCGATCGCCATCGCGTCGGATGACCATAAAACATTGCTTCCGCCAGCGTCACAGACAGCGATTTGGCGGGTTCCAGTTGCCCACGGTCGCCCAGCAGATCGGCGCGCCAAAGCTCGGTTCCCGGCCTTCGCATCAGCGGCGAAATTGTAAACCAGTCCAGTTTCAACCGGGAGGCATAAGCGGCAATGGCAGCAGCCGAAACCGGAGGGGTTTCCAGGCCCAGGACAAAATGCCCGACGGTTCGGATTCCGGCCCGCCGAACCACGGCCAGTTCGTCGGCCAGCGATTTGCAGCGGATGGTTTTCCCCCGCTTCGCAAGTTCCGTCGCATCCGGCGAGTCAATACCGAATTGCAGAACGCGGCATCCGGCGGCGGCCAGGCTGTCGGCGAAGGGCGCAATTCCGTCTGCACGGGCAAATGCATTCCAGGTCAGGCCGCTCTGACCAAGAATATTGATCACAGATGAAATATGCCCCGGCGTACTGTTCAGGGTCGCATCGCGCACATAAATGTGCCGGACATGCTTGCCCGCCTGGTACACTTCGCGCGCAAGGTCGTCCAGATCCCGGAAGGCCGGTCGATACGGCGCCAAAATACAGTATTCACATTGATGCGGACATCCAACCTGAGTCACGATACTGGCAAAGCGGCGCCCTGCCAGAAACGGCAACCGGTACAGATCCTGCTGCCACGCAGCAAACGGCTGGACGCCCAGCTCGAAATTGTTTCTCGGAACAATTGGCGCCGCGGGCTCAAATCCCGGCTGATTTACGATATCGCCGTCGCCATCCAACAATCGCTCCAGCGTCAA
>JBFJWU010000066.1:0-12265 GCA_041623475.1 bacterium
CCCGGGGCCGATCAGCACCCGCATTTCTGGCTTCTGTACTGGTTACACTGGGTATCGCGGGCTGCGGTGACTCAGGCACAGCGACGACAGCAACCAGCCGCCCGGCGACGATCCTGGACACAGCTGAATCCGTTAATTACCTCCAGGGCGTTGGCAGCATCATGGCGGCAATTGTCGCGCCACAGGCGACCTTGCCGAAAGAACTTGACCTGTCCACCCCGACCTACTGTCCCGGGCAGACAGATGCGGTTGTCCAGGCGACGCCGCCGGTCTGCAGCCAGCCGGCGGCCGGCCAAACGGCCTGTATCATTCCCGACATTGATTTTGCCGAGTGCGCTGGTGCCAGCGGCAAGATGAATGTCAAGGACATGCTGCTGAAAAGCGGTGACACGTATACTCAGACGATTGTGACCGAAGGATTTTCGGTCGGTACCGGCGAAGTCGACACCACGATTGTCGAATACAACGGCGAAGTTGTTGTCGCCGGCGATGCCGCTGGATTGACCATTTCTGAAAGCCAGCACGTGACGGCCTCGTCAACCAATGCGACCGGCGAAACGTCGTTCCTGGTCGATGCAGATGCCGAGAGCGAACTGACTGTGACCATTGACCGGGATAACGGCCTGCTGCTGTTGTCCGGGACTTCCGGATTCGCCGGGAACTTTCTGGATGGCGCAATCCGGGAGGGTGGCCTGGACGGCACCCTGGACAGCCTGGGCTTTCCGCTGGACGGCTCCTGCGCAGGGCCGGTCACCGGGTCCACGACAATCAAGCTGGACGCAGGCATCATCAAGGCGACGTCGATCGTCACCTATACCGGATGTGACGAAAACGGACTGCCAACCGCAAACCTGACCCTGTTCCAGCGTGATGGCTCGCCCTATGTCGAGGCGATGAAACCAGCCGACGCTGCGGCAACATTTGGTGCCGCAGCCGCTGCGATTACAACGCTCCAGTACGCATTGGCAAATGCGCAGCCGGTCACAACCGAGCCGTATACATCGGGTGACATTGCAATTTCCAGCGATCCCGACACCTGGTGCCGCTTTTTTGACCCGACAGGCGAGAAACTGACCGGGCCAATCCTTGCTGATTTCAATGCATCCTATATGCCCTCCAGTGACCGACTGGCTGAGTGCCTTATGATTTCGCCGTCGTGGCCTGACCTTGACAGTCCGCCTGCCGTCACTTCAGAACGATCATCTATCATTATCCAGGTTGACTTCGCCGGTGAATTGTCGGATCTGACGATGGCCAAGGTCATCACTGCAGTTTCCGGCGGCAACGTCGCCTTCGACACTGCAAGCGATACGCTGTCAACTGTCAACATGTTTACGGTAGACATTTCCGATCCGGACAACCTGGCTGACCTGCGTTCAGAAGCGGCCGCCGCGCTGACCGCATCGACCGCTGTACTTGGATCGCCGTTTGTCACCGGGGTCCATCCCAATTCCGGAGCGCTCGGCGCGACCATCCCGGACTGGACGTGTATTGTCGAGGTTGATGACCAATTGACTGCAATGACATCGGACCTCCCGGATTCGGCTTCAGCTACGACCAGCCAATGCGTACCCCAGCCAGCATCGGTAACTGTCGAAATCGGTCCGTTGGGCGCGTGGCTTGACAACGGCAGCGACACCGAACTGTTTTTCAAGGTACAACTGCCCTGATTCAGCACGGACAAATCCGGACATTCCAGCCGCTACGGTGTGAAAAGACCTGACCTGATTTCAGCGGGGCCGCTTCAGAAATTGCTCTGGGGCGGCCTTGCCGTTTTGCTTTTATCCAGCGCCACTGTTGGTGCTGCGGGACAGGTTCCGTCCGCGTTAATGGTCAAGATTGTCATGGCAGCTGTGGCATATGACCGGTCCATCGACGAGCGGTTTGGCGACGTTGTCGAAGTCGCCGTAGCTGGCGATTCGTCCCGGGCTACCGAACTGATGGCTGTTCTCGGTAAATACTCGGGCAAAAAACTCAAGGGCAAGGATATCCAGTTGACTAACGTGTCAGTGGCCGATATCGGTACGGCAAAGCTGGATATCGTGTTTTTTGCCGATTCGCTGGGGGCGGACGCTGGCACTGTGGCCGCGCTGTGCCAGCAGAACCAGATCACGGCCATCAGTGCCGATGAAGATGGTGTGGCCAGCGGCCTGGCGTTGGGTGTCGAGTTGACATCAGACGGGAAACCGAAACTGCTGATCAATCTGGATGCCGCAAAGTCGGCGGGCGCGAATTTTTCGGCGCAAATCCTGAAGCTCGCTCGACTGGTCGACGGCAAGTGACTGTTCGCAGCCAGTTAGGGATCCTGATCGCAGCCTTGTCGCTGCTGTTTGGAATCTTTATTGCGACATATTTTCCGGCGCGCCAGCAGGCCGCCAGTCTCGCCGCCCTGTCGGAACGTTTGGAAAGTGTTGGCTCCCTGGCTGCCGATCTGCTGGGTCCAAGCATCTTGTTTGAAGACACCGAGGGTATTGAGAACACCGTATCCTTCATCATGAAGCAGGACGATGCAGCGTTTGTCGTTGTCTGGGATTCATTTGACGATATTCTCAGTCAACAGGTTCGCGACGGGTTCGAAGCCGACCTGCAGGCGTACCTGGACCTTGAAGACCGTGCGACATATGCCCGTGACGACCTGACGTTTCGCGCGGTCCCGATCCAGACCGACATGGACCAGGTCGGCACAATTGACATCGCATTCAGCCAACACAAAGTCCAGGAAGCCGCCATCAATAACCGGTTGGTGGCAATCGGGATTGCAATTGGATTTCTTCTGGTGGGACTGGCGGCGTCGATCCTGATTGGTGCCCGACTGGTTCGCCCGCTTGGTGGCATTACCGAATCATTTGTAAAGCTCAGCCAGGGGGAAATCGGCCAGGACGTACCGGAATCAGGCGCCCGCGAATTTGTTGAATTGTCTCAGGCGTACAATCGCACAACCAGCGTCCTGCGCCAGGTTTTCCAGCAAATTGGAGAAGCGGCCCAAAGCCTGAAGTTCATTGTCGATACCCTGCAGGATGACAACGTCTCAATCAAACAAGGGTCGGAAACGCTGGGCGAGACGGTGGGCGAGGTTGTCAGCAGTGTCGAGGAGATCACGTTTCAGGTACAGTCGGTCGCCGAGAATGCTGAAACCCTCGCCGAATGGATCCGGGTTGCCCATGGGGAAGTTCGCAAGGTCCAGGACGGAGCCGGACTGATGCAGGAGCAATCCGGCTCGCTGCGCGAACAAATGGTCACACTTGGGGGCACCATTGAGAACCTCGCGGGCGGAATCGGCAGCATGACGAATGCGATCAAGTCCTGGGAATCCCAGGCTGATGTCGTAATCGTCGAAGCCCGGGCCGGGCAGGACTTTATTGGTGAGATCCTTCAGCAGATTCACACGAGTATCAACATCTTCCGGACAGTACGGGCCAGCGTCGAGCAGCTGTCCGGCGAGATCGTCCACATCAGCGAAATCATGGGCAGCCTCGAGAACATTGCCGATCAAACCCATATCCTGGCCCTGAACGCGTCGATCGAAGCCGCCAGGGCAGGCCAGGCCGGACGCGGATTCAGCGTCGTTGCCAAGGAAATTCGGCGTCTGGCGGAGCAATCGGTCAAATCGGTCAAGCAGGTCGAGGAGTCCGTCGAGGGCATTCTCAAACGAAACAAGGAAGTCACGGAAACCGTTGATGACAGCTCGGAGAAGGTCGAAAGCGGGTTGACTGTAGCCGAGGAAGCAACTGAACGCCTGGCCAATATCGTCGAG
This sequence comes from bacterium, assembly GCA_041623475.1. Taxonomy (GTDB): domain Bacteria; phylum J088; class J088; order J088; family J088; genus JBFJWU01. The sequence continues at coordinate 3,755 of JBFJWU010000066.1, forward strand.
CGAATTCAGGAAGTCGCGTCGTTGACAGAATCCATGAGTGGCAAGGTTCTTGAACAGGAACAAAGCATCCAGAATCTGGCGTCGTACATGAAAAACGTCGAGGAGTTCTCGCTCGTCGTTGGCGAAACCAGTGATCGACAGTTCCAGGAGACGACATCAATTTCCGAGGCGATGGAATCGCTTGTAAATCTGGGCAGCCAGATCCAACAGGCGATCCAGGAGCAACAGAAAGGCAGCCAGGAAATCCTGAGGTCCATCCAGACAGTCGATCACTCGGCATCACAAAGCCGGGAAACAGCAAACAATCTGGCATCGACTGTTGGCAACGTCGTCCGAGAGCAGGAGGTCCTGACATCGGTCGTTGGCTTCTTCAGTACCGGAACTGTATCCGGTGCTGATGGTGACATCGACGAAGAACACTCCGCTGACGGTGAATCACCGACGCCGGACGATTCAGAATCCGGGACTTGAGACGCTTGCCCAGCGAGAATCTGGCGGTATTGTTCGGTCTGGTCGTGATTGCCTTGTCACCCGGACCCGCAACGGCGCAGGAAGCGGCGACAGACGTAACCAGTTCAGCCAGGGCGGTTTCCCCGGCCACAGATTCCAGCCAGCAGGCAACCACGGCTGTGTCGGAGCCACAAGGCGATACCGGGTTTGGAGACGAGTTTTCTGACTTCGGGGACCTGGACCTGTCACTGCTGCTGAACACAGAGGTTGTGTCGGCCAGCCAGAAGAAAGAGAACATATCCGACGCTCCGGCTGTAATCGATGTTGTCACCCCCGAGCAGATCCGGGCCTGGGGAGCATCAACGTTAAACGACGTACTGCAGCATATTCCGGGAGTGGAGGTAATCGAGAACTACTACGGATACACGAACATTAATGTCCGCGGGATCCAGCAGCCGCTGTATAACTCCCAGGTCCTGCTGATGATTGACGGCATACCGCTGATCGAATTCGGAAACATGAGCCTGCACGTTGAACAGGTCCCGATCAACAGCATCGAACGAATCGAGATTATTCGTGGCCCCGGAGCCGTTCTCTACGGAACGAACGCCTACTCTGCAGTAATCAACGTCATCACCAAAGAACCCGAATCTTCGGGTGGTCAGATTATGGGACTGGCCGGGGCGCCGAAATCGGGCGAAGCCCGGGCATCCGGCGCATACGTCTGGGAAGGGGGCTACGCGCGGCTCAGCGCCCAATTCCTCCGAACGCCAAACTGGACCGGCCGTGTTGACGCCGATGAAGCCGGGAGCAGCGGCTCTTTCCCAATGGGCGAGACGGACTTCACGGCACTCCTGCAGGCTGCCCAGTCAGTCGAAGGCCACAAGATCAGTCTGAGGACCGGGATAATGTCCCAGTCAAAAAACAAGTTTGCAATCGTTCCCCAAAGCCAGTTTCAATCGTATCCAAACGAGATCAACGCGCAGTTCAGTAACCTGGGCTGGCAGTGGAGTGATGACCAGCTGGAAGTAGCCGCCAACCTGGGTTACCAGCGTAACGACCGGATCGCGCACCTGGGAATCTTGCCCGACCCCGAAACGCCCCGAGACCCGTTTGCCGGCCGAGTCGGCATTGCGAAACAACATCGTACGACGACACTGGTCAGCTCCATGCTTTATGGTGCCAGGGTCGGATACACATTCGAGTCGCTGTCATTGATGAGCGGTTTTTCACAAACTGTTCATGGGTTGGGAAGCAGCAGGTATTTCCTGGAATTCGAAGACGATGGCCAGTTGTCGCCGTTGCAACCCGACATGGACCTGGACAGATTGAAGCTGTTCGATACAAACGCATTCCTTCAGGCCCTGTACCGGCCCGTTGACCAGTTGTCCCTGCTGGCCGGGGTCCGACTTAACTCATTTCGTCCCAACGGGCATCCGGTCCTGGACGCAACCGGACAGGCGCAGCCCACACCAGATGCACAGTTGACCTATAATCCGCGAGCGGCCATCGTCTACCGCCTGACCGAAACAGCAACAATGAAATTGCTGTATGGCCGGGCGTTTCGGCTGCCATCACTGTTTGAACTGTTCGCCATCGTTGCTGGTGTGGTCGAGGGCAACGAGGACCTGAAGCCGGAAGTGATTGATACGGTTGAATACGCGGTTGACATCAGACCGGTCGATACCTTCAGCATCCGTGCCAATCTGTTTATGAACTTTACAGACGATGTCATTGCTCGTTTTGCGGCTCCGGGATCGACGCAGACGTATGTGAATAATCCGGGAGCCTGGATCCGTGGTGCTGAGCTGACGTTACGATGGCTGCCCCACAAGATGCTCGACATCTACCTGGCCGGCGGCTTCCAGGAAGGGGAGCGCAAGGATCCGGCCTCGCCGGGCGACGGCTATTCACTGTATCTCCGGAATATTGCCCGCATTACGGCAAACGGATCTGTGATTTTTCGACCCATTGATGAACTATCGATCACACCGTCGGTCATCCATATCGGCAAACGTGCCGGCCTTGACGGTGTAACGTTGCTGGCAGCGACAACATACTGGCAGGCGACAGACGTCCTTAGTATCGGAATCGTCGGACGAAACCTGACGGATAAACGCTATGCGTCACCGGAATTGATTCGTGGCCTGCTGCCTGGTGGCTTGACCGTCAACCAGCCGTTGACAATCCAGGGCTCGATATCTGCCGAATTCTAGTTCCAGGGCAGGTATCACTCATCCTGCAACCACGTTGCAAGAACAGCCAATTTTTCTGCTGATGCTGGTCCCCGCAACACGATCCGGACAACTGACTGACCATTAGCGTCAAGCGCAGCGGCATCGCCGTCGGCCTGGGCGCGAATCAGTTGGCCGAACGTCGGTCCGCCTTTGTTGATGACCATGTCCGGGTCCGGCTCATCAACAATCTGGATAGCCAGCAGACCGGTCGGCCCACCCTTGTGCAATTGGCCCGTAGAGTGCAGGAAACGCGGTCCGAAACCCGCGGTTACCGGCTTCATTGCAATGTCTTCAATTACGCAGCGTAATCGTTCCAACGCTTCCGCGTGGCCGTCCAGGTCGGCAACATAGCCCTGTACAGTTATCCAACGTGCCTCACGCAATTTACCTGTCAATGACCGGATCGAGGCCCGGTCGGCATCGATCGACATTGGCGGTTCGCCTGGCGACTGACCCTCCAGCACTTTCCGGGCGAAGCTCTTGGCCGATTCCACATCTGGCTGGTCGAACGGATTTATCTCCATCGCGACCCCGGCCAGGGCCGTCGCCGCCTGCCAGCAATACATCGCCTGAAGTACGGATTCCTCAGTTGGGAAACGCTGAACGATGTGCGGCCCGTTGCCAGGGTCGCCGACATTGCAATCCAGCGAAACGCGGACTATTGGGTCCTCTGGACGGCCATCTGGTACCTGGCCTGCCGTCCGGATGATCGGCACCAAACCACGGCCATGTTTACCCAGGCTTTCGGCAACGAGCTGTTCGATCCAGTCCGCCATCGGCCTGGTTCGCCGATCGACGACCAGCTCCAACGCCGTGCCACCCTCCAATAGCACCGCAACCATCGCGGCAGCAAGCTCCGCGGCGGGTCCATTGGCATCAAGGATCCGTCGGAACCCTTGCTCATCGATCGACTCCGGCAGACCGGACAACGCGCCTGACCATATCGCCGGCGCCAGCCCAAAGACCGACAAGGCTGAAAAACGGCCACCCACGTCAGGAGGGGCAACCAGGACTTGCTGAAATCGACTGGCCAGCGGTTCTTTGGTCAGCGCAGTACCCGGGTCGGAAATGGCCACGAATGGCAGTTCGGGAATCGATGCGTCTGCCTGGCAATGATCGTGCAACCAGCGAAATCCGGAAATAGTCTCAACGGTTGATCCGGATTTGCTTGCAACAATTACAGTTGCGTGTTGATGGTTGATGCCCTTCCCGATTGCCGCAACAGCAGCAGGATGGCTTGAATCAAGCACCACAAGCCTGCCGTTTGCCCCCGGAAACAGGCTCGAAAATACCATCGGTGCCAGGCTGGATCCGCCCATTCCAATCAGCACGACCTGGTCGCGCCTGGCTGAACGTCGCTGGCGAAGGTCGGCAATGGTCTCGTTCAGACCGGCAGGCAGACCCAACCAGCCCAGCCGGTCTGAAGGTCGCTCTGACGTAACAGGCCAGAGGCTGGCATCACCAGCGGCCAGGCGTTGCGCGGCCTCCTTCTCGGCCAGCACGTTCCGGGCATCGGCGACCGCATCGACCATGGTTCCCAACCTGACCTGCTGCGTAAATTCTGTCAACGAGTCCTGACCTGACGTTCCGTCGTTTCGATCTCGAGGCGTCATTTTACAACGGACCGTCATCAGGCCGGTTGATACAATGTCGCGATACCAACAAAGGAACCGTATGTTCGGAATCGGCTGGTCAGAATTGATTTTTGCCGGCGTGGTGGCACTGTTGGTCCTGGGACCGGACAAACTGCCAGTCGCCGCCCGGCAGGTCGGACGTTGGATGCGCGAGCTTCGCGCGACCAGTGCGGACCTGCGCGCCGAGTTTCGTGCTGAACTGGACGATGATTCCGATGCAATCCGTCCAGCAAGTGGGTCGTCTCTGTTTGAAAATGATGTTGATGACGACCACACGACCCGTTCGCCCGAGGCAGGTTTTGGCCAGGCTCGCCCCAGGATGACAGAGAAAAATGAAGCCTGATGCATCGGTGGCCCAGTCGGGGCCGGATCATGACCCGGCCATGCCGCTGGTGGACCACTTGGGGGAACTGCGCCATCGCCTGATGATGTCCGTAGGGGCAATCCTTGCAGGGTTCGTAATCTGCTACAGCTACGCCGAGCCCCTGTTCAATACGTTGCTTGCGCCCCTTCAGGAAATCCTGCCAACCAAGGGTGGCAACCTCATATTTACCGGGCTGACAGAACCTTTTCTTGTGTACCTGAAAACCGGGCTTCTGGGTGGCGTAATCCTGGCTATGCCCGTCATTTTCCTGCAGATCTGGCTGTTTGTTCGCCCGGCATTTCGCGGTCGCGAGGAAAAGTATACAACGGCGTTCGTGTTCTTCGGCAGCTTCCTGTTCGTGGTTGGAGCGGCGTTTGGTTACTTCCTTGTGTTTCCGTTTGGGTTCCGTTTCCTGATCCAGTTTGCCGATCCGGAGTTCCTGCCCTACCTGACCATTCGTGAATATTTTTCCCTGACAACCAAGATGCTGTTTGCGTTCGGATTGATGTTCGAAACTCCGCTGGTCCTGGTTTTCCTGGCCCGGCTGGGTGCGATTGATGCCGCATGGCTGCGCCGGAATCGCCGCTACGCCATTGTCGTAATCTTTGTTGTCGGGGCGATCCTGACCCCGCCGGACGTCGTCACCCAATTGATGCTGGCGGCTCCGTTAATGCTGTTGTACGAGCTGAGTATCGCGCTGGTGGTAATCATGGGCCGACCTCGCCCGGACACTGTCCCGTCAGAGGACCTTGCGGCAGGCAGCGATGCCCGGTAACCAGGACGAATCTGTCATGACGTTCCAGACGACGTTTCGAGTCATGATGGCCGACCGGACCCTTTCGGCCGAAAACCTGGGACACGGGTTGTCGCCGACCCCCGACGGCGTGGAAAGCCCATGTGGACTGTGTATTCGTGTGCCCGCAGCAAACGTCGGGGACGCAACAGAACTGCTGGCCGAAAAACGAATTGTGTGGGAACAGATCTACCGGCGCAGTGCCGGCGGCTGGGAATCCTACGAACCGGACGGGGCCGGGTGACCCAATAGCCGATCTTCCCAGGATTTGAAATGCTTGCCCAGTGCCAGGTCCTGCCCCTGGTACGAGGATCCAATGTCCACCCCATAAAGTTTGTCGGGCTCTTCGGTCAGGTGCTCATAAACCAGGCGGCCGACAACCTGGCCGTCCTCGATAAAAAACGGTACCTCGTGGGACCGCACTTCCAGCACCGCACGCGAGCCCATCATGTCGCCGGTACCGTATCCAAATCCAGGATCAAAAAAGCCGGCGTAATGTACCCGGAATTCGCCAAATGCAGAATCATAAGCCACCATCTCGGCGGCGTAATCTTTGGGAATACGGACCCGCTCTTTTGAAATCAGGATGTAAAACTCATCCGGGTTCAGGACGATGCTGCCGCTGGCCGGCGAATAGACTGGTTCCCAGAATTCAAGCGGATCGTAAAAATCAACATTCGCCAGGTCAACGACTTTGGTGTTCTTGTGGCTGCGAAACCCGATCACGTCATGTTCGCCAACACCACCCAGGTCAACGCTGAACCGCAACCCGTCCTTGAGGACCGCTTCGGCCGGATTCCCGTCCTTGTCGTATGCGAGGATCTCATCTTCGTCCTGCCGGTACGCATCTTCGTCCATCTTGTTTGACTGCCCCCTGAACAGCCGTAGCTGATTCAGGCGATCGCCCTGTCGAACCCGGATGCTGAAGGACAATGGTACGACTTCGACGTACAACGGTCCCGCATACCCCGCCGGAATCTCCTCGAACTCGACACCGAAATCAGTGATCAGGCGTGTAAATACATCCAGGCGGCCGGTCGAACTTTTGGGATTGGCCCGGCCCGAAATACCATCCGGAAGATTAAGATTTTCCAGCAGGGGAATAATATACACGCAGCCTTTTTCCAGGACTGCCGGATTAGCCATCGAGATCTCGTGCATCAGGATTTTGTCCAGGCGTTCCTGTACCCGCGCGCCCCGCCCCGGCAGGAAGCTGCCCTGGACACGGTACGCGACAGATCCCAACCGCAGGTCAACGCTGGATGGCTGGATATTGTCTTCGGGGACCGGAATCGTGCTGACGATCCCTCCCGATTGCACAAGGGAGCGAATTTCCTGTGACGGCAGGACACCGTTTGGCTTTTGTTCCGTTGACATACTGTATCGCCCTGGGCTTGGATGACCGATACGATCGATGCAATCCGATTCGGGAATTAATGATGCTAACGATTCGTACCGGTCACGTCAACCCCCGCCCCAGCGTCAATCAACCATGTAGCGACCATAGGCGCGGACTGCCAGGACTGTTTCCTGAATAACGACTCGAATAACAGCGAAAAGCGGTACGGCAATTACCAGGCCAATCAACCCGAATAGTTTTCCTGCAACCAGCAACAACAGGATCACAACCAACGCATGGACATCAACCGCTTTACCGATGACAGCCGGCCCAATGACAAAATTATCGGTCATCTGGGCAACCAGAACCGACGGTAAGACGCCCGTCAATGCCACCATCGGCACTCCAGATACTGCACAGTACATCGCTCCGGTTACAAATCCGGCAACCGGTCCGAAATACGGAATCAGATTGGTTACCCCAACGACAGTTCCAATCAAAGCAGCACCCGGAACGCCAAGAAGAACAAGCATCAGGAATGCCGTCAAGCCTACCAGGAACGCCTCCAGCATCACACCACGCAGGTATGCGCCAACCTGTTGGTCCATCCGGTAAAAGATATTGAGCGCCATCTCAAAATGTCGATTGGGAATACCGGAAAGAAGCGCCTTTCGCGCTTTGCGCCCATCAGACAGGATAAAAAACAAAAGAATCGGAATCAGCAACCCACCCAGGATCATGTTGACAACGGCTCCCGGAATTGCCGGCAGAATTGATGTCCTGACAAAACTTCCGCCCTTGGCGGCAATTGCCGCCAAATCCAAATCACCCAGAAAAGGAACACTTTCCTTCAGGGTCAATTCAATTTGGTTAACGTTCGCCCTCAAATCCTCAAACAGCTGCGGACCGCGGGCCTCGGCCAGCGCCCACTGATTCTGCAGCCAACCTGGCAACTGGAACCCAACGATCGCCAGCACGCCTAATATCAGGGTAAAAATGATTACGATGGCACCTAACCGTGTGCGACCCTGGCTTTCCCAGCGGACGACGAATGGCTCAACAACATAATTCATGGCAAACGCGATCAAAACCGGCACCGCGATAACGGGAATCTGCAGCAAGGCATAGATGCCCGTCAAGCCACCCAGCACAAGCAGGCCGACGGTCAGCCCCAGCCGGGTTTGTGGTTGCAGCTTCACTTGCTTTCCTCGACCTCGGATTCCAGCTGTGACAATTTCAAGTTGGCCTGCTCCAGTGCATGTTTTGCATCCCGCAATTCCGAATTGGTATGTCGCAAGCGTTCCGTTAATACCTCGCTCAGGTTCAGGACGATCTTGACCCCCTGGTGCGGGTTTCGCTCAATCAGGTCCATCAAGTCTGGCCGGAAGAACCCCCCCAGCGATGTCTCGTCAGTCGTGACGACCGAGGCACTTCGGGCAGCTTCATCGATCAGGCTGAACTCGCCAAAGAAATCACCGGCCTTCAGCCGGACCAGCTCGATTTCCTGTTCCTTGCCGTAATTCAGAACAATCCGAACTTCGCCGGAAATAATGATGTACATCCCGCTGCCAGGCTGGCCCTCGTAAAACACGACTTCGTCGCGCCCGTAATTACGGATGTGCATCAACTCGCGAATCACCCGCAGGTCCTTATCCTGCAGGTCGCGAAAGATAAACACTTCCTTCAGCAGCTCG
>JBFJWU010000067.1:0-12080 GCA_041623475.1 bacterium
GGCTGAGTTCCTGGTAGGCGGCCAGGCTTTCTTCCAGGAGTCGTTGCGTGGTCTCGGACGCACCTCGCAATTCGCGGAGCCGCAAAACCGGACCCAGTACCATCGCAGGCGATCCTGCCAGGTCCAGGACTTCGTTGTAGCCGCGGACAATTGCACCGCTGACATCGTCGGTGCCTGGTTGGTCCAGCGCCGCGACCCAGCGGATTCCCGTCAAGATCGGGCTGATCTCGGCCGCAAGCGGCTCTGACACCTGGTACTGGTCAGGAAAGACGATCACAATGTCTGGTGACTGGTCCTGAGGAATGTCTGCCCAGGTACGGTACGTGTCAGGCTGGACATCCTTGCCCGCCAGAACCTGCAGCCATTCCGCGGGAACGTTGCCCGGGTCGGCGGTCAGAAGTGCAAGCGTTGCTGCAGCACGATCGGTCACGTTGGTCACATGACCCAATTGCCAAACGCATTCGCTGGCAATTCGCGCAGGTCGAAGTCGTTTTCGATCTGATCGGTTTCCTGGACACTGAATCGGCGCAGCACGCCTGGACTTGAATAGATTGTGGTACCCAGTCGCAGTGCGACTGCAATTGCGTCACTCGGCCGTGCATCGACCTCGATTGTGCGTCCGTTTGCATCGCCGGCGATCGTCGCGGCCATGATTCCGTCCTGCCAGTATTCCAAACGGATGCCGACCAGGTTGATCTGGGCAGCGACCAGAAACTGTGCAAGCAGGTCGTGAGTTGTCGGTCTGGGGGCATCAATCTGTTCCAGAACCTGTACTGATGCGGTCAATTCGGTCCAGCCGACCGGTACCGGCACAAAGACACCACTGTCGACGGCTTCCAGAAGCACGATGGCCTGGCCATCCGAGGCCCTGGTTCCAACCGCGGCGACTCTCATTTCAGTATCCAACTGCAGTGGCCTTGCTTGTGTCGCCGGCGGGCGTTCCGGCCCGTACGCCGTAGAGCGCGTTTGCTGTGGCTCGTTCAACGGTTACGTCGTCGATCCTGCCAATCGCCTCGACTGGCCCCTGGGCATGGACGACGCGACCCTGCAACGAACGTCCCTTGAGCGTCTCGTCTGAGTGCTGGGTCCACAGGACTGACTGGCGGGTTCCGACAAGTTTCGAGTGATCTTCGGTCTGGATCTGCCGCTGCAGATCAAACAGTTCCTGCAGCCATAGTTTCTTTGTCTCAAGCGGTACGGGATCGTCCAGGTCGGGTGCCGCCGTGCCTGGGCGTGCACTGTAAACGAATGCGTAGATCTGGGAAAAACGGACCTCCGCAACAATGTCCAGCGTTGTTTCGAAATCGGTGCGGGTTTCGCCGGGGAAGCCGACAATAATATCTGTTGAAAAATGCGTGTCCGGTCTGGCGATACGCATCTGTTCAATAATCTCCAGAAACTTCTGGCCCGTATAGCCACGGCGCATTGCTTCCAGGACCCGGTCCGATCCGGCCTGTAAAGGCAGGTGGGCTGACGGACATAGCCGTTCCAGTGTCCCGTACGCGCGAATAACATCGGCACCGTAGTCTTTGGGATGTGGCGACGTAAAACGTATCCGGTCGACACCGTCTATGTCGTTAACCATTTCCAACAATTCGGCAAATGTCGGGAACCCGTCAAATTTCGCCCCCCACGAATTCACATTCTGGCCCAGCAGGACGATCTCACGGGCGCCACGGGCGACGTGGTCCCGGACTTCGGTCAGGATTGCTTCGGGGGGGCGACTGACCTCGCGCCCCCGCGTAAACGGAACAATGCAAAACGTGCAGACGTTGTCGCACCCTTCCTGAATCGTTACGAATACCGACGGTCGGTTGCTGTAGACGCGGTCAGGAAGGCCCAGGCGGGCGACCGGGTCAGTATGTTTCCAGTCGACCTGAACGCTTTCGCCGGTGGCGGAGTCCAGTGATCGCAGGTGCGCTGCAGTTTCGCGCACCTGATGTGTGCCGACGACCAGGTCAACGTACGGTGCCCGGTCCAGGATCCGTTGTCGTTCCTGCTGGGCGACGCACCCGCCAACAACTATCTGCCGCGGTCCTCCCGATTTCCACTTGCGAAGGCGGCCCAGCTCGGAATAGAGTTTTTGTTCGGCCTTGTCCCGGACACTGCACGTGTTGACAAAAACGATGTCCGCATCGTCCAGCGTTTCTGCCGGCACCATGCCCTGGTCGCGAAACTGGTTGTCGACCAGTTCGGAATCCCGGACATTCATTTGACAACCGTAGGTCGAAATCAGATAGCGCCGTGGCGCACCCAAAACGGCTTCCTTCCCGGCGATGGCAGATCGGCGAATACCCAACTATCATACACGATAATGCCAATAAAAACAGGGTTTTAGGGGATTTCCAGACCCATGATTTACGTTCGCATGCGGTCGGTAATCTGCGGGTTTTTTTGTGCCGAAGCCAGGGCAATTCTACTGTTGCGGCTGCTGGTCGCTGCACTGCTCGCAACTGCCGCAGGTTGCCAGAAATCCGTTTCCGTTCGCCCCGAAATACTGGAGCTTCACAACCGTTTCCTTGTTGTTGACCTGCACGTTGACAGCCCGATGGTTGCCCGGGTAATGGGATATGACCTGGGTGACCGGCACAGGTCGCCGCGATGGTTCGTGCCCTGGAAATTGCACGCCGACTTGCCCAGGTTGCTGGAGGGGGGGGTGTCAGTGGTTGTTTTTGGAATCGTCGTCAATCCGCTCGTTGCCGATCCTGTCGCCAGCGTTGAACGTCAGATTGCATTCATTCGGGACAGCATTGTTGCTGCAAACCCTAATTTGATTGCCATAGCTACGGATACCGACGATATCCGCCGCATTGTCAATTCCGGACGAATCGCTGCCTGGATGTCGCTGGAAGGTGCGCACGAGCTTGGCGGGCGGCTGGAAAATCTGGAAATCTGGCGGGCACAGGGCGTACGGTCAATTACCCTGGCCCATTTCAGTGACAATGAGTTTGCCTACAGCAGTGCGTCCGGTTCCGGTGGTGGTGGTTTGACACCCGCGGGCAGGCAGTTGGTCTGCGAGGCCAATCGACTGGGAATCGTCCTGGACCTGGCTCACACGCATCAGGAATCTTTTTATGAAGCCCTGGCGTCGACCCGTGCGCCGGTTATTGTCAGTCATACCGGGGTGGCACCGATTCAGCCGACGTTTCGTAACCTGACGACCCGCCAGATTGCAGCTGTGGCTGACAACGGTGGCGTTATCGGCATCATGCTGGCTGGCTACTGGCTGGACCAGGGGCGGTGGGCAAGCGTCAACACGCTGGTCGATCACATTGACGTGGTCCGTGATGTCGGCGGAAACGGTACGTTGGCAATCGGATCCGACTTTGATGGCCTGATCTGGACGCCACGAGGTATTCGCGGGGCAGAGGACCTGCCCGTTATTTCCCAGGCGTTACTGGATCGGGGTTATACCCCCGACCAGTTGACGGGATTCTGGGGGGAAAATGCGATGCGGGTTTTTCGCGATGTCGAGAATGTATCGAGACAGATGCAGGAAAGTGGTGAGGATTGCGACCGGATTGATTCGGGTCGGTCAGGAATGCCGTGAGCATAATTGCGGCCGGGAATTCACATAACGTAAACTGAATGTGTAATTTATTAACGCCGAAACGGGCGACAAGGAGTTTCGGACATGATGCAGATCACCCATACAGCAGTCGGTAAAATATCGGAGCTTTTGCAAAAGCACGAAGACCCGGAACTGGCACTGCGAATCAGTGTGGTCGGTGGCGGTTGCAGCGGCTTTCAATACGATATGGCGTTCGACAAGGCGCGCGATACAGATGAGGTTGTCGAGGCCGATACTGGTGTCCGGGTCCTCGTTGACCCGGTCAGTTACCGTTATCTGAGCGGTACCGAAGTCGATTATGTTGAATCGATCCAGGGTGCTGGCTTTGCCTTTAACAATCCCAATGCGACCCGGACTTGCGGTTGCGGCAAGAGCTTTTCAGCCTGAGGTCGACTGGATCGCGAAAATGACCTGATCGGAAAGGCGGGTGGGCACCCGCCTTTTTTTGTGGTCCAATGATCGATATTGTGAGCACTCGCGTTGACAGAATTTGCGGTTTTCTGTGCGCCAGCCTGATGGCGCTGGCGGTTCCCGGAGTACTGGCCGGTTGTGATCAGGTCGATCGCGAAGATGCCTTGCAGCAACTTGAGCAGGAGCGTCTGGAGCCGATTCCACAGGCAATGGTAGCTGCTGCGGCCCGTGGCCAGGAAGATCGCGTTGTCCTGCTGGCAAAGGCGGGAGTTCCGGTCGATGCGCGGGGACTGGGCGGCATTACACCTTTGATCGCCGCATCACAGGCGGGGCAACTGGACATCGTTGAAACACTCCTGGATCTCGGGGCCGACGTAAATGTGCGTGATCTGCGTGGGCGCACAGCGCTGTCACACGCAATCATCAATGGTCATGAAGACGTGGTTGACGAGCTTCTGGAGGCGGGTGCCGATCCCAACCTGCGTGATGACGCCGGGCGGACACCGTTCGGCCACGCCCGCCGTGCTGACAATGCTGATATCCGCAAGATGGTCAAGGCAGCCGGCGGCATTCGCTGACGCGTGCCGACAACGGTGTGGCAGTTCGCCTAGGCGACGGCTTCAGCGATGTACTCACCGGCAATCCGCGCAACAGACATCACGGTGATCTGCGGGTTCACACCGACGGCTTCGGGGAAAACTGACGCATCGGCGACAAAGATGTTTGGAACTTTGTGCAGGTTGAAATGCGGATGCAGCGGACCCTCGTCGGCGGACTCCGCAAATCGTACCGTACCCTGCGGGTGGCTGGCATAGTGATTTACCTGGTCGGGACGATCGATTCCGGACAGCACCCGTTCCAGTTCGCGCACGGTGCCGACAGGGGTTGCCCCGGGGATGTTGGGAATGACCGCAGCGGCACCTGCGGTCAGGTAGGCCTCGCCCATTCGGCGAATCGATCGCAGGCCGGCGGCCAGGTCACGCTGGCCAAACTGGAAACGGATGTCACTGCGACCTTTTATGCTGGCGCGAACTGTGCCGATTCCTGTGTCACGCAGCATTCCGCCGCTGACACTGACGTGGGGAAACATGGCCATCCACTTTCCCGGATCCTCTGAAACGCGGCTGCCCAACAGGTAAAACGCCGCCGCAGGCAGATTACTGGATTCCATAATATAGCCATCGTCGAAGAACTCAAGACTGTACGCCCCCTGCGTCGCGCCTCGCCAGATTTCAAGCCGACGATCCGGAAAGTACCCGATCGTGCCAAATCCGGGATGAAGGTGCAGGTTGGCGCCAATGCCGTCGTCGATTCCGCCAATGCCGCTTTCCTGCAGCAGGATCGGCGTGTCGATGGCCCCGGCGCAACAGACAACGGCGTCGGCAAGGATCTCGAACGTATGCGGCGTATCACGCAGTCGATCGTCGGTCAGGACACCGGTGATGCCAGTTGCCCGGCCCCGGTCGGTCGTGATTCGGTCAACACGTGCGTTTGTGATGACCGTTGCGCCAAGCTCTATCGCGGTTGGGATCTGGGCCGTGTCGACGCTGCGTTTACCGCCAACCGGGCAGCCATAGTAGCAGACACCGCAGCCGGCACAGCCCGGGGTATTGCGATCAAAAATTTCGCCATGCCATCCCATGGTCCGGTACGCATCCAGAGTTGTCAGGTTGCTGGCCCCCATGGTTTCGGGCCGAACGGGATGAACCTGCATTGTCTCCCAGACCCAATCCTGTGCCGCAGTTATTCGTTCCGGAGTTGCCCAGTCTGCCCCGTACCGTTCAATCCATGGCTGGCTGATCTTGTCTGGTGTTCGAAAGCAGATCCCGGCATTAATTACTGTCGATCCGCCCAGGGCATTGGCCCCGGGGACGGGGAAGGTCGCGTCGCCCATTGCCACGCGTTGTCCGAACTCTCTCCACAACAGCGCCGTCGCCAGCGCGTCTTCCTGGGAAAAATCAGCAGGAGTAACCTTGCGACCCAGTTCCACAATCGTGACATCGATGCCCAGTTCTGCCAGTCGCAAGCCGACGTTTGCACCCCCGGCACCGGACCCGATTACGACCACCCGGGTTTTGCGGCGCAGGCTTGTGGTCTGCTGGCTTCCGTTGATCAGGCCGCCGACTGTCACGAAATGGCCTGCTTGTGCAGCCGTGGGCCCGCGCTGGGGCAGTTTGCGGTGATTGTCATCTGGTTCAATACGTCAGGATGACTGAAGTAGGCGAGGGCAACGACTGACTTCAGACCGGAATGCAGGTCGTGTTTCCATTTGAGCCGACTGTCTTCCCAGCTTGCCAGGTACTCGCGGGCTTGGACCCAATCCAGCTTTCGAACCGGCCTCAGGTAACCGCTGGCCAGGGTGCCCTGGTCGAATATCGTGATCAGCGACCGGACCAGGGTCTGCTGTGGATTGGCCAGTTGGTCAATGTAGCCGTCAATGTACCGGACCAGTTCAGTGTCCCTGGCATCGGGCCCAATGCCGTTGCCAGGCGGGAAAAACGCGGTGGTCAACACGTCAAGGGCATCGGCCTCGGGACGGCTCAGGACCTTCAGTCCGTCGATGGTCGTTCGTCCGGCTGAGAACAGTCGCCAGCCAGCTCCGACAACTGACAATACCGCCGCACCAGCCAGGCTGCCGCCCGCCAGTTGGCGTCTGGTCAGCGCAAATGCTGGGGGGGCTTGCGGATAATTGGTCATACCAATTATCGTACCAAAGCAAACACCTGTTTTGCCGAAACGGCGGGCGGGTCAGGTATCAGGCAGGGGCCAGTTTGTTGATCGCTTCCGCCAGGGCAAAATCAAGCTCGCTGATGCCGTCGACATCGTGTGTCGACAGGTCAATCGAAACCCGATTCCAGACGTTGGACCACTCGGGGTGATGGTTCATTCGTTCGGCGACCAGGGCGACGCTTGCCATAAACCCGAATGCTTCGGCAAAATCGGCAAACTCGATCTGTCGATGCAGCTTCTGGTGGTTTTCGGTCCAGCCCGTCAAGCCGCCGAGGCGTTCGGATATTTCTGAATTGGACAGTTTGCGCGGTTTTTCTGACACGTCTGGCTCCTTGTAAAGATCTTCAAGGTCACCCACCTTGAATCCATTCTAATCCTGCCGCGAGGCCGACGCATCTTTAATGGCAAACCCAACGACTGAAACCGGGCAGTTCAGCGTGTTGGCGACAAAGCATTCACGATGAGCGGACTGATGGATTTTTTCGATCACGGCGTGGGACGGCTGCGCCTCCCAGACAAGCTCAGGCGCAAGCGTGATCGCGGTGATGGCCTGGCGACCATCTGGTCGCAGCCCAAGCAATGCTGTCGCCCGGTCGGCGTATCGCCGGACGACCAGTCTTTTTCGAACGGCTACAGCCAGGAACGACAGCATGTGGCAACCCGATACCGCAGCCAGCAACGCCTGTTCGGGGTCGACTCGACCGGCGGTTCCGAAGTACTTCGGTGCCGCTGATGCCGGGACGGTAATCCCTGATGCCGTCCAACTGAAGTCGCGGGGCAATGTCTCATATGACGCCGTACCGTCGGGGTTTTCCCAATTGACCTGAACATTGATTTCCATCAGCGCAGGACTTGAAGCAGGGCGCGAAGGTCGTTGATTACAGGGACACCATCGGGATGGTCTTCGGGTTCGTCTGCGTTGGCGCAATACCAAACCGGCTGCATACCGGACTGCTGCGCGCCGACCACATCTGTATCCCATGTGTCACCGACGTACCAGATTTTTTCCGGTGGCAGGTCCAGATCCCGAATTGCTGTCAAAAACAGGCCCTGATCCGGTTTAACCATCCCCGCGTCGGCGCTGACGACCATCGTGGTCAGTCTGTGACCGATCCCGTGCTGTTTCATCATCAGATCGGCTCCGGCGCGATCGTCGTAGTTGGTAATGATTCCGACGGGCATATGGTCAGCCAGCGTATGAACCAGTTCCTGGTACTGGCGGGGAATTTCCGTCCCGGAAACCAGTGTCTGGCGGTGCAGGCCAACCGCCGTTTCGATCCGGTCTGCTGACGCATCGATTTTCAACATGTCCAGTGTCCAGCCAAATCGCTCGCGGGCATCTGTTTCTCTGAGGTGGTCAATACGCAGCTGTTCAGCCCGTTTCCAACCCTGCCACATTGCCTGCAGCAGTTCGTCCAGTTCCAGGTCGGGGCGCCATTGCTGAAATGTGTCCAACAGAATCGGCGCACTGCTGGGAACCTGAATACCGGGCTTTATTTCGACCTTGGGTAGTCCGTCGGGCCGATATTTCAATAATGTGAAAAAAAGATCAAACAGAATTGCGGCAGGAGGCTCGCATTCTGTCAGTGACGTCGGAAGCTGCACCAGTTCCCGGCGGCGTTCAGCCGGCGGCACCTTCCTTGAGCTTTTGCAAAACCAGACGCGCGATGCCTTTCAACGTTTCGAACACACCTTCGCCCTTGGGCGCTACGGCTTCGAAATCAGGCACGCCATCCGGATTAAGCGTGGCGCGCAATTCGTCCAGCGGGACCGCGTTCGGCAGGTCTCGTTTGTTGTACTGGATGACATAGGGCACAGAACCAGGCTCAATTCCCTGTTCCTTGAGGTTCTCGAACATGTTCTCGAGCGACTCAATGTTGGCATCAAACCGTTCGCGCTGGCTGTCTGCGACAAATACAATACCGTCAACACCTTTGAGGATCAGTTTTCGGCTGGCATCGTAGAACACCTGACCGGGAACTGTATACAGATGGAACCTGGTATTAAACCCGCGAATCTGGCCAAGGTTCAGGGGCAGGAAGTCAAAGAACAGCGTACGTTCTGTTTCCGTTGCCAGGGAAATCATCTTTCCCCGGGCACCGTCCTGGGTTGATCCATAGATAAACTGCAGGTTGGTGGTCTTGCCACACAGACCCGGACCGTAGTACACGACCTTGGTATTGATCTCGCGCGCAGAATAGTTGATAAACGACATAGCAGATCAGCCTGGCGTCGCGTCAGTCGCGGAAAAGGTTGTCAATATCGTCGTCCGTAATTTCGGCAAACGGGCTGTCAGCTCCGCCGCCAGGGCCTGTGCCCTGTTCGGCTTTCTGCAGCAGGCCGTCGAAAATCGCGGCCAGCTCTTCGCCCGCCTTCTTGACACGCAGTCGTACAAGGCCCAGCGAACTGCGTTCATCAAAAATAAGAACAAGGATAACCTTGCGGTGAACCAGTGAAATATGGATGTTGTCCTTTTCACCTTCGTGAAAAAGTACCGTAAACTCATTCTCACCCAGCAGTTTTGCCAGACCGCCCGTGGCCGCAATGTTTCCTGCCGTTAACGACGCAAGCGCCGTCGAATCGATGTTTTCGGTATCGCCGCAATGGGCAATCAGCTGTCCATTACGATCGACAACAAAGATACTTTTTGAATTGGATTCACGAACAAGCCGGTCAAGGATGGAGTTGATCTTATGAAACTCCTCCTCGTACATTACCAATTGTGGTTCGTGCATGATGTTCCTGTTCGCAAGGGTTCGGACCTTGTCCGCTCATCCCGTCAATCAAGCATTAAGAACTATAGCACCCCGGCGCACGTGGCCGCAACATGCTTTGCCCGGTGTCGAGTTGCTGCAAATCCCTGCCATGGTTGGGATTGCTTGGATTTTACGGTCTGGTCAAATATTGACTGTAGTGGGTCGTTCCACTATACTTCCAAGCCGAATCGAGCCAATTCACTTGTCCCTGTTTCAGCGGACAGATCGAGGTAGCAAGAATGCTGGATGTAACTCCGCCGGAGAACCTGAATGTGACCTATATGGCCCGCCAGTCAAGGACGCTGGGGGACATGATGATTCGCCGGGCGCAGGCATCCGCCGGTGATATGGCGTGGATGATCAAGAAAGACGGCAGCTGGCAGCAGACCGACTGGCGGGGGTTTCTTGACCACTCACTGCGATTTGCATCGTGGCTCCGCCAACGGGAACTGGCCCTGGGCGACAAGATTTGCGTTGTTGGCGGTACGCGCCCTGAATGGTGCATTGCCGACATGGGCGGCCTGCTGGCAGGCGGCGTCACGGTTGGCGCCTACCCGACGCTGTCACCCAGCCAACTGGCGTACCTGATCGACCATTCCGACAGCCGGTTTGTCGTTGTCGAAGGCCAGCCAGAAGTTGACAAACTTCTGGGAATCCGCGACGACATATCCCGGGTCGAACAGGTCATTGTCTGGGATTACAGCCAGCTGTCGGACGAGGCCCGGGCTTCTGACTGGGTGCTGCCCTGGGATACGGTTATGGCGGCTGAGCCGGACCTGGAGGCCGCGGAAGCACGTCAACAGGAAATCGATCCCGATGAAACCGCGATCATCGTCTACACAAGTGGAACGACAGGTCCGCCCAAAGGGGCGATGATCTCGCACACAAATATTATTTCATTGTTGTCCGAGATATCCGATTTCATGGCTGTGGAGTCGTCTGACTACGGCATGAGCTTCCTGCCGATGGCCCACGTCGCCGAACGGATTGCGGCATTTTACGGTCGTATCAACACCGGTATGGGCACCGCGTTTGCCAGCAGTATTCCGGCAGTGCTGGAGGAAGTTGTGGAGGTCAGGCCCACTGTCTTTGGCAGTGTGCCACGGATTTTTGAAAAGGCCTATGCCAGGATCATGGCCGGCGTTGCCGACGCGCCCGCCGGGAAGCAGAAAATTTTTCGCTGGGCAGAGCAGAACGGACGCGAGGTTGCCCGACTGTGGCAGGCAGGCAAACCCGTCCCACTGGGGTTGCGGATTCGCTTCAGAATCGCCGACAAACTGGTTTTTTCGAAAATCCGTGGTGCGTTTGGTGGTCGCGTCAAACATTTTGTGACCGGTGCCGCACCTATCGCCCACGAGATCCTGGAGTTTTTCTGGGCATCCGGGTTTCCGATCTACGAGGTCTATGGCATGACCGAGGCGACGGTCCTGACACATGCCAATCGACCGGGCGAAGTCAAACTTGGGACGGTTGGAAAGGCAATGCCCTATGCCGAGGCGCGACTGGCAGAAGACAACGAGATCCTGATTCGCGGGTCGATCGTGTTCAAGGGCTATTACAAAAACCCCGAGGCAACTGCCGAAGCAATTGACAGTGACGGGTGGCTCCATACGGGGGACATCGGCAGGCTCGATGATGACGGTTTCCTGTCAATCGTCGACCGCAAAAAACACATCATCATTACAGCCGGCGGCAAAAACCTGACACCGGCCAATATTGAAAATGAAATCAAGACCCAGGATCCGTTGATCAGCCAGGTTCATGTCCACGGGGACAAACGACCGTACCTGACCGCTATCATCACGATTCACCCGGTCGAAGCTATTGAGTACGCACTTAAGCACCAGCTGATCACAGACACCGGCGCAGCCCAGGCGATGGTTACCCAGTTGATGGAGAACCCGCTGGCGGTGCCTGACGGGCTCGAGCCAATCATGGCTAATGTGACCAGTCAGGACAGCGTGCGACAGCGTCTGGTGCAGGCCGTCAAAAACGGCAACGTTAATTTGTCCCGTGTCGAAACAATCAAGAAGATCCATATCCTGTCGCGGGATTTTTCGGTCGAGGAAGACGAAATAACGCCGACCCTGAAGGTCAAGCGCAAGAATGTCGAACAGAAGTACCTGGACATATTCGACCGGATTTACAATGACGAAGGCTTCGGACTGGTCGTAGAGGGCAAGTAACCTGCATACGGGCACCGCCGGGCTCTGATACCCTGAAATTTGTCGCCCGGGCGGCCCCGGGCAAATCCAGTTTTCTGGCGCGACCACCAGGCAGGTCAAAATGAATCAAGCGGAATCGGCAATGCCGAAACAACTGGCACTTGTCACGGCTATTACGACCGTCGTGTTGATCGCGATCGGCAATGTTGTCAGTGCAACCGGATCAGGAATGGGGTGTGGCGACGACTGGCCTGACTGTCACGGAGCCTGGATTCCCCAGTTCTATAACCACACCGTGGTCATCGAATTCGGACACCGGGTGGTTGCCGCACTGGTCAGCGTCATGACGCTTGCACTCCTGGTTATTGTTATCAGGCGCCGGTCTCGGGAACTGGTCGGCCCGGCTGTCGCGCCGACGGTGGCGGCCGCCGTGCTGCTGGTGGCGCA
>JBFJWU010000068.1:0-11996 GCA_041623475.1 bacterium
CATCTCCGGCAGCCGTCCAATCAATCGGTGCCAGCAAATCCGCCAGACTCGCACAACGTATCAGCGTCTCCCAACCCTGTCCGCGATCCAGCAACACGTCATTTACATTCCCCTGGTGCCTGACTTCGCCGCCTGCAAGCATTATCAAGTCCTCACACAGGCGTTCCACATCGTCCAGGATGTGGCTGCAAAAAATGATCGACGTCCCGTCGTCCTGTCGCCGACGCAGCATCGCCTTGACCTGCGCGCGCCCCAGCGGGTCCAAACCGCTCATTGGTTCGTCAAGGATCAGTAAGTCCGGGCTGGCGATCATCGCCTGTGCCAGCCCCAGTCGCTGTGCCATTCCTTTGGAATAGCTGCGGACGCGTCGGTCCGCAGCGTGAAGAATTCCGACTTCATCCAGCAGTTCGTCAACTTTTTCGGACGCGCTCCGGCCTGGTAGACCATGTAGTCGGGCAGCGTAGGTCAAAAACTCGCGACCGGACAGATACTGCGGAAAGCTGGGATTCTCCGGCAGGTATCCCAATCGTTTAAGGGAATGCGGGCTACCCGGCTCGTTACCCAGCAGCTGAAGTTCGCCGGACGTCACGCCAAAAAACCCGAGCGCTGATTTGATCAGGGTGCTCTTGCCGGCACCATTTGGCCCGATCAGGCCGGTTACCGTGCCCGGCAGGACATCAAAGGAAACACCCTTGAGGGCCTCGACACGTTTGCGCCCCCGTCCGTACGTTTTGAATACCTGTCTGGCAGATAAGACCGGTTCCAAGCCTGTGTCCTCTTTGTGGAAACGCTCGATACCCTAAAGATCATGCCATGGAATGGATTGCGGACGCACCATTGCACCTGACCGGCAGCAAACTCGGCAATTTCCAAAAACCATTGCAGCGAAAGGATATTCCTGTCCGAATACAGCGCCCCTGTAACCGGCTGTAGTACCATGACCGTTCGGAAATGGATGCGCTCGATGACACATAAATTTCATGCATTTTTGACTGCTATCCTGGTCCTGCCGGGATGCACGACAGGCGAACTGAATAGCAATCGCACCGGCGAGAACCTGGCAGGGCAGGACATTCCCTTGTTACAGAGTTTCGCCGTGAACGCCTCGGCATTTGATTTCCAGTTTCATATCTGGATGGTTAATCCGATTGTTTCATTGATTGACCTGAATACAGGCGTCTGGGACGGATCAGCAGTTCGAGAAACCCAGTTGAGCGACGGTTGCACAGTCCAGTCATCAACCCCGGTTGGTACATTTGGATTGCGCCACACCCAGGAACTGGCAGCCTGCCCGTTCGGCCAGGACGAAAACGGCAACGTCGGCCGCACATCCGGAAAACTTGTGTCCGAATGGCAGGGCACCGGAAATACCTTTGCCGCGACCGTGTCCGTACCGTCGCAGCAACAGACATTTCCCGACAACACAAAATCCGAATTCTCGGGCAACCTGAAATGGACCATCAGCCAGGAAACCAGCGACGAAGGCACGACGGTTTTTGGGCGACAACAACTGTCCGTTGCCATTGATGATGAACTCAACGGTGTCGCATCGTTCGAAACGGACATTCGGGTCGCTTTGTCTCAATTTGATGTATTCCTGTTGAATGGCCAGTGGACGTACACGCAGAATGACGAAACGATTAACGGGGTCCTGGATAACGTCGTGATGGATTTGCGTGACGACCGGGTTTTCCCAGACGCGGACAGTTGTTTTTTCAGTGACGAAAACGGCAATCCTATCCCGCAATCACCACCGGTGATGCCGGTAGGCGGTACGATCGAGATCACGATTGCCAGCGAAACGCGACGACTGCAATTTGGCAGTTGCACAGCCACCGTTGTCGTCAACGGCGAACCGATTGCGTTCTTTGATGGCTCCAGCCAAACCGATGCGATCGAGTTCCTGACCTCGTACGGGGCATCGACTCCGGGCCTGTATGACTTGCGAATTCTTTACAAGACCGGTGTCGATCTGGCGCTGCACACCCGGCGATGGTGCGACAACGAGGAAAACTGTTTCAGCCTGGCTTACGCCGGCGGCAGCAGTGCGGATCCACTGTTTACGTCGCTGCTGGGAATCGGCACGTACCAGGGGGCAACGTCCTCTGCGACCACTGCCACGAGTCCACTGACCGCTATCACCGATGTCGGCTTGTATTCGTCATTGCTCAATACGCTTGCGTTTGTGCCTGTCACGCCTGTTGCCGGGATCGAAGATACTGCATTTTTTGTCGTTTTGGATGACGACGCTACGAGCCTGGAGGTGACGCCCGCAGGGGCGTCGCCGAGTACAGTTACGCTGACAAGCTCTGGTCCTGCATTGCTGCAAACCAGCGGGCTGTCTCCGCAACCGCCGTCGCAGCTGGAGCGTCAAGAATATCCGTTGGCGGCAGCGCATCCAGGAACTTTTTCCCGTAGCCTTTGGACCGGATCCGGTCGTCCAGGATTGACACCGCGCCCCAGTCGGTTTCCGTTCTGATCAACCGCCCGAATCCCTGCCGGAACCTGGTAATTGCGTCGGGAAGGGACACGTCCTTGAACGGATTGCCGCCGTTACTCTTGACCCAGTCGTGCCGGGCGACTTCCAATGGATGAGTCGGCACGCTGAATGGCAGGCGGGTAATGATGACGTGACGCAGTGCATCTCCGGCCGCGTCGAAACCTTCCCAGAATGATGCGGTTCCAACGAGGACGCTTTCCGTGTCTTCGCGAAACCGACGTGCCAACTGGACCGGGGGGAGTTGCCCCTGGCGAAAGACCCGAAAATCAAAATCCGACCGCCGGCCCAGCCCATCCGACAACCGGTTTGTTACAGAAAAACTGGTGCACAGGACCAGCGCCCGACCGCTCGAACTTCTTATCAAATCGGCAACCAGGTCAATGTCGTCATCGTTCCAGTCGCCACGGGCCGGCCCTTTCCGGTCGGTAATCACGTTCAGTCTAACGTTCCGCTGGTAGTCGAACGGACTTCCCAGCTGCAGTTGTTCGGCAATCTGGCCGTCAAGGCCGGTATTTCGTGCCAGGAATCGAAAATCATCCGGTCCCGTCGTCAAAGTCGCACTGGTCAGGACAACCCCGCGCAAACGTGTCCAGGCCGATTGCCGCAGCAGTTCACCGACATCAACCGGGGCAATCTCCAGGACGATACGACGGGCACGACCTTGCCGGTCCAGCCAAGCGACTTCACGATCGCTTTTGTTGGTCAGCACCGCCCGGATTACAGCCGCGTGCCGCTCCAGCCGCTCCGCGCGGCTCTGCACCTCTGACCATATCGCATAAACCACGGGAGGCAATTCCTCGACAAACGCCGACGAGATAACGGTCAGCAGGCGCCGGGAAAAATCTTCCATAAACTCGGCCAGGCGCACCCCGGAATCCCGAATTTCGGCAAAACCATCGCCATTACCCGGCATGCGTTCGGGCAACGATCGTTCGCGGGATCCCAGCCACTCGTTGCAACTGGCGAACCATTCGGCAACGGCGTTTCGCAACTGTTCAACATCGGGTGTCATCTTGTCCAGACGTCCAAATACTTCGTCCTGAATGTGCCGTGGCAGAACGGCCGCCTGGTCAATCAGCTTCGATTTCAGCCGCACCAGGCTGCCCCGATTGCGACGACGGCTGTACAGCTGGCCGAGCGCCCGCTGGATGCCTGTTTCGGATGTGCGGGCACCGAACTGGTTACGAGCATAGCCCTCCAGTGAATGGGCCTCGTCAACAATTACATGATCGTACGGAGGCAGAAGTATTGTTTCTGACATGCCGATGCCGGCCTCGCGACGTACCCGGAGGTCAGCGGACAGCAGCGCGTGGTTGACAACAACCAGGTGCGCGGTCGCCGCCGTCCGTCGGCTCTTGAAATAGAAGCACTGCTGAAAAGATGGGCAACGAGCCCGCAGGCAATTATCTGATTCGCTCTGGATTTCTTCCCAGGTATCGCCGGGGACGTTTTCCGGCAGCGTGGAACGATCGCCATCAGGTGTTCGATCCAGCCATTGCTCGACCGTATTCTGGACCTCCCTGCCTTCGCCGACAAGGCCCTGATCCAGATAGGCCCTGGCACGCCGAATTGAAACGTAGTTTCCCCGGCCTTTCAATTTGATCGCTCTCAGTGCCCCATCCGTTGCCTTTGCAATGGCTGGGATATCCTTGTCAAACAGCTGCTCTTGCAGAGCAATTGTTCCAGTCGACACCACGACAGGCGTCCCATTGTCTATTGCAAATCGGGCCGCGGGCCCCAGGTAGGCGAATGACTTGCCAATCCCGGTTCCGGCCTCGACGACCCGCAGGCCACCCTGGTTGAGCGACCGGCAAACGGCTTCGGACATTCTGACCTGAGATTTACGGTGGCGATAGCCATCAACAACATCAGACAGCTTGCCGCCGTCATCCAGCAGCCGGGACGCAAATTCCGGGTCAAGATGGATCAGGTCCTGCCCACGCCACGGGCGGACAACAGGGTTAACGTTTGCGGCCTGATTGTCGACGATATAAAACCCCATTCCCGCCGCGCCGACGCGCCCGGCAATATTGAAGTCCGCGTTGCTGGGCTGGAGGTGACCGCTGGGATGATTGTGAATTACGACATCGCCTGGCTTACCCCGATCAAACAGGGCGAGGACTTCAGTCTCGGTCCCACGTGCGTGCTCCAGTACGCTGACGACGCAGCCATTGTCATCAACCTTACCGATGAAGAATACTTCGACACCACCTGCATCCTCAATCGCCATGGCAATGTCCCGGCCAGACTCAGCCGATAACAGGTTGTTCGCCGTATCAGTCAATCCGGCGCGACCAAAAGGTGAATGCGTCCGGTGCCGCCGTCGACCTGAAGCTGGTCACCATCCTGCACGCGTTGTCGGAGTCCGTGAATGCCAACGACAGCCGGAACGCCGTACTCCCTTGCGATAATCGCCCCGTGACTGAGCATTCCGCCAAATTCGAACACTGCAGCAGACGCAGCTTCCAGAGCAATACTCAGGCTCGGGTCCAGGTACGACGCGACCAGGATGTCGCCGGGCGAAAAATTGTCGAGGTCCTTAAGCGAATCCACCCAGACGGCTTTGCCCTCCGACACACCATTGCTGACACCGGTGCCCACCAGTAATCCGGATACGTGCTCCGGTACTGCTTCCCAGACAGGCGAGTCATTGATCAGGAAATCCGGTACAGGCTGCCCCGTGGCGGTATCGTCCCCGGGCACATCTGCAACCGCCATCCCTGAACCCGGTACCCAACTTTGGGACCAGGGATTATCGATCTGATCAAGCTCTGACAGCGCAGCCACGCGCCGCCGCAATGCCAACAGGTACCGGTCGGCAAGATCGCGCATCCGCTCCCGAAAGCCAAGATACAGGCGAGCCATCGCGGCGATTGCAGTCACTGACAGCCACCGGGGTATCGCAACCGGGTTCCTGTATGGGCGAAACGAACGAAAAATCCAGACCAGCCAATGTTCATAATCCGGTTCGACCTGGTCAGATGCAATCTTCATCAACGCCCATGGAGCAGCCGGATTCTCGCCCCAGCGGATTCCTCGCAAATCCCGTTCTTCCGCGCGGTGCTGCCATTTCTCAACAAGCTTGTCATAGTTCTGCAGCACGGGCAGCGGCATCGCGTCCCGGAAGCCGTTGTAGTCGGCTGCATTGACGTGGTCACGGTGCCGGGACGCGAAGCTCTTCAGTTCGTCATCAAGCTCGCGAACCGGGTCAAAAGGCAGGTTACGAAACAGCGAACCCGCTCCCGCAGCTCCGACACGGGTTCCCAATAGTCGGTCCAGGAGCGGTGCCGCCAGGTACGCGTACATCATTCCCCAGGTTACCCACCTGAGCATCCGCCCCAGGTCCGCCAGGCATTGATCAATTTCCCCGACCAGTGCCGCGCGGTCCCGGGGAACCGTGCGGTCACGCCAGTGGTCAGCATTGCGACGCAAAAACGGCAATGCCAACGGCTGTAGAAATGGAAACCACGGGAAACCCCTGACAATAAACCGGGCGCCGGCTTTGAAAAACGCCATGGGAATGACCGGGCGGCCCGCCTCGGATTCCTGCTCGAACCGCTGGCGGATTTCCGGCGCAAAAATATCCAGCAGTGTCCGGGTTACAGCCCATCCGGGCACGACGTTCAAGGCTTCGGCCAAGGCGGTCACATTAACGTAGATACGCCCTTCGTGACGACGCAACAGCGGTTCATCGGGCGCGACCCCGACAACTGACAGCGGTTCCCGCAACATGACCGACTCGATCTGCCGCCCTACCGTTGAGTACATCATTCGACTGACTTCGCCCGACCAGAACTCGTCCCCCAACGCTGACGACCAGATTCGCCGGGCCTCGCCAGTCGTCGGACGAACCTGGAGAATCGCGACCTGCCCACGCGAGTCAATTGCCCACTCAACATCTGCGGGACCGCTCGCAATCCGCTCCAAATCAGGAAGCAGCTTGCGAAACCGGCTTAGCGCGCCAACGAGATCAGGAGGAGGCGCACCAAGAAAGCTGGACCGGCGATGATGGAATTCAACTGCAACCGGCTCGATGAGTCCGGCAACAACGCTTTCGCCGTACCCCTTGCCGGCTTCCAACCGGGCCCAGTCGCCAATTGCGCCCGGACTGCGGGTAAACAACACGCCCGACCAGACGGGGATAACTTCTTTCTGGATAACAATTGATCCCGCGCGCCGATCGTCGAGGTCGTGGGATGCGCGGTACGAAGCTGCGTGTTCGCTGTTCCAGCTCTCCCATACCCGTTGGACTGCGTCCGGCAACTCTGCTCGGTCCAGATGGCCGATTGTCAACCCCTGGCCGGCGAATGACTGTCCGGCCTGGTCCTCAATCGAAAACGAACTGCGTACGAAATAGGGACCCCGCCCCAATTCGGCCACAACCGCGTCGGGATCGAGTTGCGGGGGCCCGTCGCCCGGCACAAGGGCGAGCGCACGTGGTACGGGCAGGCCCGCATGTTCGAGTTGCACTAATCCCCACGCTTTGCCGCCAATCAGGGCAGCATCAGCGTCGTCAAACTCATATAGCCGATAAAGTTTTCGTTCAGGAATGGGTTTGTTGTCCAGATTCGGGTCCGCTACCATCAACCATTGTATGGGAGCGAAAAAAAAACGCATTCTGATTGCGGGTGCCGGCGCGGTTGGCGGCTACTTTGGCGCGAAGCTGGCGCTGGGCGGCCATCACGTAACGTTCCTGGCTCGTGGCGAGCACCTCGACGCAGGCCGCAAGCATGGCCTGAAAATCGACAGTATTTTTGGTGACTCGGTCGTCGCTGGATCTGAGTGGGTCGCCGCGGCACCGGCTGCTCCGCAGGACTACATCATTGTCGCAACCAAGTCGTACCAGACAGCGGCTGTTATCGCGTCGATCGGACCGTCCGTGGGACCCGGAACATGCATTGCCAGCCTCCAGAACGGCTTGGGGAACGAGGAACACTTAGCCAGCGAATTCGGCGACGATCGGATCATCGGCGGTGTTTCCTTCATTGGCGCGGAAAGGGTTGGTCCCGGGCATATTAAACATACAGCTGCCGGATACCTGACATTCGGGGAATGGTCCCAACCGGCGAACGAGGCAGCGCGCGACCTGGTGTCCATATTCAAAGCAGCCGGTGTCCGTGCGCGACACGACACATCTATCCGATCAGCAATCTGGCACAAAGTAATGTGGAACGCTTCCTATAACATGGCTACCGCGCTGTCTTTGACAGGGACCCTGGCGCTGTCGCAACTTCCCATGGGAAGGACGTTACTGCTGGACTCGATGGCTGAAGTCCGTCTGGTGGCCCGTGCGGAAGGAGTATCCCTGCCAGAGGGTGCCGAGCATGATTACCTGGAAGCGACAGACGAGGAAGGCGACTTTCGAACCAGTATGCTGGTCGATCGCGAGAACAATCGATGGCTTGAAATCGAAAGTATTTCCGGCGAGATCATCAGGCGCGCCGAACGGTTCGGAATCGATGTTCCCGTACAGCGAACGATGTATGCGCTGCTCAGTGCCTGGCAGAGCCAACAGCGAAATTAAGTACAGCTTTGCCCTGTCAGGCCTGTTCGAACGGATCCAGCTCAGGGCATGTTCAACGGCAACGAATCAGGGCGCCAGCTTGAACCCGACCGTTCGATCAACTCCAGGGCATCGCCAGGATCTTCATCGACGGCCAGCCGTGCCAGCAAGTTTGCATACGCGGCCTCCAGCTGAAATCCTGACGAACGCAGATCATCGGCTAACCGGGCCGCAGCCGCTGCCACAGGGTGTGGATCGGCACCGGCAAGCAGTCGGATCTCCAACTGCGCCAGCGCGACATAGCCACGTCCACGAATGTCCCCGGTCTCGGCAAACAATTCGTCGGCCGCCGCCAGCCGTCCACTGGCGGTATCCAGATCACCCTGTAGCTTGGCCAGTGTCGCCCAGGCCCACAAGGTGTAGGCGTAGCTGACTTTGTCGCCAAACTCGTGGTACCGGTTCGAAGCCTCGGAATAGTGCGTCTCGGCCTGGTCGAAGTCTGATTGCATCCGTGCAGCATTGGCGCGGCCACAGGCCGTGTACGCCAGCCCAAACGCATCGTTCAACTCCAGGAACAGTTCATATGCGCGTCGATAATACGACTCACTTGCCAGGAAATCGGCTGCGGTCCGGGCGCAACCGCCACATGCCGCCAGCAGGTACGCCTGCCCTTCCCGATCGTTGGTAGCGATCGCAAGCTGCAAACCGCTCTTGAGCACCGCCATCGCGCCACTTAGGTCGCCGGAAAACCTCAGTGTCGTGCCCTCCAGCCAATCAAGGTATGGCAACGAATCCTGGTCATCCAGTTCGTCTGCAAGATCCCGGCATTCGGCCAGGACGCCCAGAGCCTGCGGCAGGCGGCCGACTGCGCGGTAACACGACGCAAGTCCCAGCATTGCATCCAGCAGCAACAAATCGTCGCCGATCAACTCGGCTTCGGCCTGGGCGCCCTCGTAGCACTCTTCTGCGTACCGGAAATTCCCCAGCAACCGACTGCAATGTCCTGCTTCCAGGGCAAGCTCTGGATCAGGGGCGTCTGGAACGGCACGGGCGTGCTCGACGTGTGCCAGTGCCTCGTCATAGCAACCGGCTTTTTTCAGCTCTTCCAGCCGGTCCCAGTCGATATCCATGCCTAGTGATTGCCCCCGCACAACAAGGGATCCGTCTGGTCATCTCGGCAAACCGGCAAGCCCCGCCACCATTGATCCAGCGTCATTCGCGTGGTTACATCCAGGGCAATTGCGTCCAGTTCCTGGAGCCGCTGCCGGTCGCCCGGGTCCCGTTGCATCAGTTTCCTGGCCAGGTCGCCCTGGATGTCATCCGGAGCCTTCTTCAGAATTCGCTGGGCCTTGGCTTCGTCGCCAACAAGAACAGCCAGGATTGCAGCAAACCGATTCGCCGTAGCAATCTGGACGGGTTCCGGTGCCGCAGTCGCCAACTGATACCAGCGATCCAGAGCGTCCAGCGCGTCAACAGTTGTCCGGGCCTGCACCTCGAGCTGGGCGGACTGTTCCGGTGTCATGCGATCACCGGCCCGGGCCGGTGCGACAACGGTCAACACTGACAGTCCCACAATCGCCAGGATAAGATCGGATTTTCTCATTGAATTATTCGGACGAACTGGTTTCCAAACCCACCGCCGAACCGGGCCCTGAAGTCGAATCCGTGGAATTTGCCTGAACGATTCCGGCATTGGCGGTTGGCGTCGTTGCCGCCAACTCTTTCTTCAGCTTGCGAATCGTCAACGCGGATTTGAACCTGCGCATCAGGCCCAGCAGATATGCCATACCGAACCCGGCAGCAAAGGCAATTGCCAGCATTACGCCAATCGATGGGCCCAGCGGCGGCATTGGCCGAATTTCGACAAGTGGAAGTCGCAGGACGACTGGAACATGATCCGCCAGCAGAGCCTGGTTCTGTAAGAAGAACAATACCGCGGCTGCACCAAGAACCAGCGCGCCTGTCAGCTTGAGAATATTCACAACGAGTCGATCGCCTCCTGAAGTACCGGGCGGACCCTGGCTGCCGTCTGTTCCAGCAGTTCGGGCAACACCCGAACCTCGCCGACAACCGGCATGAAGTTGTTGTCACCTGTCCAGCGCGGTATCACGTGTACGTGCAAGTGGCCAGGTACTCCCGCGCCAGCGGCCGCCCCCAGGTTGATCCCGACATTATAACCCTGCGGGTTCATCACTTTACCCAGCACTCCGACACACACACGTGTCAACCGACTGACGGCCATTGCGATTTCTTCGGGCATTGTTGCGTAATCAGCGATATGATCAACAGGTGCGACCAACAGGTGGCCGGGATTGTAGGGAAATCGATTCAGGATGACCAGGGCGTCGTCGGTCCGCCCAATCATCAGGGGGTCAGGATCGCCGTCAGTCGCTTCGCACAAAAAACAGTCACCATCAGCAGGCCTGACTTTGTTGCTCTGGATGTACGCCATCCGCCACGGCGCCCAAAGCGGCGGCTCTGTCATTTAGGCTGTTGCCTTGCCCACAGCCCGGCGCCGTTGGTCATTGACCGGTCCTGCGCTTCCATCAGTCGGGGAACGTGCCGGACATTTGGCGGAAAGATTGCAACCCAGGCATACCCCTGCTCGACCAGGAGTTCATTGACCATCCGCATCTGCCCCTGATGCTCTACCCAAACATAAGCCAGGTCCCGGCCGCGGGGATCCACCGGCTCGACATCATATTCCAGAATGACCCTTTTCCCCTCGACCAATCGACGATTGGCAACCAGAGACGTGTTTCCCAACTCGCCCTCCAGGTAGGAAAACGCGTTTTCCGGTGCATCGATTGCGATATACCGTACAACAGTGCCATCGACCAGTTGCACGGTGTCGCCATCCAGAACAGTTCGGACCGTCGACTCGACTTTGCGAATGTCATCAGCTCCGACATCCTGAACATTGGCCGTATCCGGGTTCCAGATTCCGTCACGCCTGCGGACGGCGTGGAACTGCGCCCGCATCAACGCCTCGCAACCCCGGACGTCTGTGCGTTTGCAGTTGGCGATCGCAAACCCACGCCTGGCCAATTCGTAATTCAGGTGCGCACCGTTATCCAGGTAGACGTGTGCGTTCAGACCACCGGTCAGGGGATCCCGGGCGTCGCCCTCGTATTTCAGATCGATTCGCTTGCCCTGGACGACACCGCGAACAAATTCGAGGGCAGCCCGACCATAGTAGTCATCTCCAATACGCTTTTCTGAATCCGCGATCGGCGCAACGATGCCGATTAACTGGATGACCGTACCGTCCTCGGCGACGAACCGATCGGGATCGACAACCTCCGCAACAACAACACTTGCCGGCATTCCGTCTGCGGCATCAATAGCCTGCCGGTCGGTCACCAGGCGAACCCCGTCGCTGGGACCGTCAACGCGGACGGCACTTGTCGTACCCGATGAGCAGCCATGGGAAAACGTCAGGAAAAGCGCAGACATTACGGCAATAAACGGTATCTTGGTTGATGATTTCATGGCATACAGACTAGCCGACACGTGGCTTGTGTCAATTATCGTTCAGGTGAGCCGAAACTTTGATTTCGCGCCGATGTCGGCGACTGACTGGCCGTGACATTCAGGGCAGCCAGACAAGCCAGAGCGGCAACAGGTGGCGGGACAGTGCGGTTGACGCTTCTTCGCGTACGCCCTGTTCCAGAACACGTTGAATCCAGGGCGGACCGACTTTCGGTTTGTACACGTCCGGGCGCCCTTCAATGCCACCAAGACGGGCCGCAACGCTGACGGCCGCGGGGTAACCACCGATCTGGTCGACAAGCTTCAGTTTCTTTGCCGCCGCACCGGTAAAAACGCGCCCGTCTGCGACTTTGCGAATATCCGCCTGGTCGACACCCGCGGCCTTTCGTCCCTTCGCAACATCAGCAACGAACTGGTCCAGGATTTCGTTGGCCAGCGATTGCAGATAATCGCGTTCAACGTCAGTGATCGGCCGATGATTTGCGCCGGTATCCTTGAAAC
>JBFJWU010000069.1:0-11962 GCA_041623475.1 bacterium
ACGGTCAAGTTCATCCTGCCCGGTTAATTGACGGTAGCGGTCTCGATCCAGTGAGTCGATGCTGACCGTGATCGCCTGCAACCCGGCCCCGACCAGGTCATCGAGGACAGCCGGCAACAGGATCCCGTTTGTTGTCAAGGCGATCTTGTCGATTCCGGGGACAGCGGCCAGCCCCGCAACCAGTTGCTCCAGGCCCCTGCGCAGCAGCGGTTCACCGCCGGTTATCCGGACCTGCCGGATGCCATAGGGGGCCAGCAAACCCGCAAACTGAATCATGTCTTCATAACTGAGAATACGGTCACGAGGCAGCCATTGACCGCCTTCCGGCCCATCCGGCATGCAGTATGTGCATCGCAACTGGCACCGATCTGTCACGGACAGGCGCAACTTGCGATACGTACGCCCTTCGGAATCAATTAACGAACGTCTGACTGGGTCTGCGGTCATGTCGGTCATTGTACAATGGCACCATGCTGATCCGAATGTCATCGAGCCGCTGCGGTCGGCCGTATTAAGCGGTGCCGTCACGCGCCGACAGAGTTCCGGTCGGTGTTGTCCTGGCCGGCGGACGATCCTCCAGGATGGGCACAGACAAGGCCGCGTTGACCACGGCGACCGGTGAGTCGTTCCTGGAGCGGACCGTACGTTGCATGGTCGATTGTTGCGACCGCGTCCAGGTGCTGGGCGAGCCAACCGGAGGCAACGCGGGTCCGGCCATTCCGGTCCGGCCGGACCGGCGACCATACTCGGGACCTCTGGATGCACTGGCGAACCTGGATTGCGACGAGGGTTTTGCGGTCCTGGCTGTTGACACCCCGGACGTATCCCCGGCGCTGGTTCTGGAAATGCGGGACGCGCTGCTGGCGGTATCTGGATCTGTTCTGGGCGCAATTCCGGTGGTCGATGACTGGTTGCAACCACTGGTCGCCGTCTACAACCCGGCAGTGTTACCTGTCTGGCAGAATGCCCGGGTTCAGGGAGAGACTTCAATTGTTCGGACATTGTCAGCGGTCCAGGACCAGTTGTTGCTGCTGCGGCCCGGGGACCTGTCGTTGCCGGAAACTGTATGGAATACTGTGTTGTCGGGACTGAATACACGATCGGACTATGACCAATGGCTGGCCATGAACCAGTAGAAATTATTTTGTTCGGTGCGCTGCGGGATGCTGCGGGCAGCGGAACGATTGCTGCGCATGCGACCACAGTCGCTGAACTGCGCAACGAACTGGCCGATCGTTTTCCGTCGTTTGCCG
This sequence comes from bacterium, assembly GCA_041623475.1. Lineage (GTDB taxonomy): Bacteria > J088 > J088 > J088 > J088 > JBFJWU01. Next base: position 1,254 of record JBFJWU010000069.1, read on the forward strand.
GCCTCCTGCCCAGTTGCCGGGTCGCGATCGACCTCGAATATGCCAACGACAGCGCCCCGATCAGTTCTGCCAACGAGGTCGCCGTGATCCCTCCGGTCAGTGGGGGACGCGACAGCAGCGAGCAGCTGCTTGTAAAGCTGACTGACCAGCCGATAGAACTTGCCGGGATCCACGAATTTATTGGTGATCCGACTGCAGGTGGCAACACGGTTTTTACCGGGACAGTCCGCAACCACCATCAGGGAAAAACGGTCCGATCGCTGGCCTACGAAGCGTACCCGGCGATGGCGGAAAGAATGCTGGCCGCGATTGCCGGCCAGGCCCTCACCGATTTTCCGTTGGCTCGAGTCGCAGTCGTTCATCGGGTTGGCGACCTCGCAATTGGCGATGCCGCAATATGCGTGGCAGCATCAGCCGCACACCGTGCCGAGACGCTTGACGCAGTCGCCTGGATGATGAACCGGATCAAGGCCGATGTTCCGGTCTGGAAACTGGAAACCTATGCAGACGGATCACGGTCCTGGGTACGCTGCGACCACACGGGACACCAGCATGATTGATATCAGCAACAAACGATCCACGTACCGGCAGGCGCGGGCCACCGCCACGGTAACGTGTGCGCCAGAAACGATCGCGGCAATCCGTAGTGGTCAGGTCCCCAAGGGCGATGTTCTGGAAATCAGTCGGGCAGCCGGCTTGTTTGCAATCAAAAAAACGCCTGAGTTGCTGCCATTTTGCCATCCAATTCCGGTCGAACATTCGCAAATAACTTATGACATCCTGAATGACCATGTCCGGATCGAAGTCTATGCAGCAACGATCTACAAAACCGGCATCGAGGTTGAGGCCATGACTGCGGCAGGCATTGTCGCCCTCAGCATGTACGACATGCTCAAGCCAATCGATGACGATGTCCGGATCGGCGAGATTCGCGTTATCGAAAAGTCCGGCGGCAAGGGCGACTATCGTGACACCTTCGCACGCAGCCTGGGTGCTGCGGTTCTGATCTGCAGCGACGCAGTGACGGCAGGACAAAAAGACGACATGGCGGGCGCACTGGTAGCCGATGCCCTGGTGGCACACGGGCTGGACCTGAGGCACACGCAGACTGTTCCGGACGAGATCGACAAGATCAGCGACTCCGTTCGAAACTGGGCAGACAGCCCCGACGTTGACGTGATTATGACCGTTGGTGGTACAGGTCTGGGGCCTCGTGATGTCACGGTCGAAGCAGTTCGACCGCTGCTTGACCGCGAGATCCCGGGGATCGCCGAATCGATGCGGCAGTACGGACTGGAACGGACACCGTATGCTGCGCTCAGCCGCGGAATCGCCGGGCATATTGGAACGACGCTGGTGATTACCCTGCCCGGTTCCAGCCGCGGTGCCGCCGAGAGCCTGGACGCGCTGATGCCATGGGTCCTGCATATCATCAAGGTCTTTGACAAGACGTACCGCCACAGCGATTCGACCGCCTGATCGTGGCGTCAGACCTGCTGCCGTTTGAACGCCTGTGGCCGCTGCTTTCCGAGCACGCCAGGCAATTACCGGCGGAGCCCATGGACCTGTCCCTGGCCCTGGGCCGGGTGCTCAGGCAGGCACCTGCTGCTGCATGGGATCTGCCCCGCTTCGACAACAGCGCCATGGATGGCTATGCCGTACAGTCCGCCGACGTGGCAGCAGCGACCGCTGATGATCCGGTTACCCTGGAAATCGTTGCTGATGCATTTGCGGGTCCGGACCAGGGTGGTCACATTGCAGCTGGTCAGGCTGCGAGAATCGGAACCGGCGGCGTCATTCCGGACGGTGCCGATGCAATTGTCCCAGTCGAAAACGCAAGAGTTGATGGCGCATTGGTCCACGTCCTGGAGCCCAGCACAAGCGGTCGTCACATCCGTCGCCGGGCCGAGGAAATCGGTGCCGGCGATCCGGTTTTGGCCCCGGGACGGCGATTGACAGCCTATTCAATCGCCGCGTTGGCAGCAGCTGGTGTCGACGCCGTCCAGACCAGCCGCCCACCCCGGATTCAGATCCTGGTTACCGGCAACGAGTTGGTGCAAGCAGGACAGGTTCCCGGGCCGGGACAGATTGTCGAAACAAATGGACGGTTCCTGGCAGCGACCCTGTCCCGGCTGTTGAACGTCCCACCGCCACCATACCGAATCGTCCCTGATCGTGAAGGAGATTTGGCGGCGGCGCTGAACGAATCGCTGGCCGAGTCCGACCTGGTCATTTCCACTGGTGGAGTCAGCGTTGGCGAACGGGACCTGATCAAGGACGTTGCCGAAGCAAACGGGGTCGATCGGATACTCTGGCGAGTCGCCCAGAAACCTGGAAAACCTGTATACCTGGGACGCAAACTGAACACTCTGCTGCTCGGTCTGCCGGGCAATCCCGCGGCGGTCGGTGTCGCCGTACCAGTGATGATTGCACCGTTGCTTGCGTCAATGGAGGGCGCGAACAATCCGCTCCCACCACGGTTCCGGGTCTCGACCACCGAAGCACTGCCCCGTAACATGACCCGGACACAGTTCCGCTGGGCAACCCTGATCGATGGCCAGCACGCCCGGCCCCTGCAGCGGGCAGGCAGCCATATGCTCGGAGACCTGGCCGTGGCCGACGTCCTCTTGATTGTCGAGCCCGGCACGGGCGATGTCGAACCTTTGTCACAACTGGACGCCATTTCCCTGGCCGGACTGTAAAACCGATGCCGGACCCTGCACAGACCGGCATTGATCACCTGGTCTTCGTGTATGACGGTAACTGCCGGTTCTGTCGGCGCTGGGTTGCCCACGCACGCCAACATTCGCGCGCGCGAATCGAATTCCTGTCGTCGCGGCAGGCCGCCGACCGGTTCCCGGATTTGGATCAACAGCAGCTGGTCCAGGCATCGGCACTGCTGGTCCCTGGATCTGAAACCGTCTGGGGGGCCCGGGCGATCCTCGGCAGCGGCGCCCACGGCGCGATTGGACAACTCCTGCTGGCTGCCATGGATGCGCTACCCGGGTTTGCACGCCTCGTAGAGGGCGTATACCGGCGCGTTGCCCGAAACCGGCAGGTCGTGTCCCGGGCCATTCAAATGGTAGAAACAATCCAGGCCGATGGCTACAGGCACCAGTTCACGGCACGAATCGTCGAGCGAGGTATAGCCCTGACCTATGTCGTCGCGTTTGCCTCGATCGCGGTCCAGGCCAGGGGATTGTTTGGACAGGATGGAATTCATCCAATGGCCACTTATTTCGAAATGGCCTCCCATGTCCTGGGCGGGGTCGACCTCCTGCGTTTGCCGTCACTGTTCTGGTGGAACCAGTCCAACGGATTCATTGTTGCCGTAGCTGTATTCGGAATAGGTGCTGGTGCCGTTGCCGCCACCGGTCGGGCAGTCGGCCCGCTGCTGCTGATTTGCTGGAATTGTTACCTGTCGTTCCTGGGCGGCGGGGGCCAGTTCATGTCGTTCCAATGGGACATGTTGCTGGTCGAAGCTGGTTTCCTGGCGCTGGTACGACGGACTTTTGCCGGCAACGTCCCCTCGACCGCCATGATCTGGCTGTTTCGCCTGCTGTTGTTCAAGGTGATGGTGATGTCCGGGCTGGTGAAACTGTTCAGCAATGACGGAACATGGACCACCTGGACAGCGCTGGAATACCATTTCCAGACCCAACCGCTGCCACACTCCGTGGCCTGGTTCGCCCACCATTTACCCGACCGGGTGCTGGCCGCGGGTGTCGGGTTCACCTGGTTTGCCGAACTGTTCGCGCCATTTCTGATCTTCTGTGGCACCCTGGGGCGCCGGATTGCAGGCATCACAATAATTGCCTTGCAGCTGGCCATCGCAGCGACCGGCAACTACGGGTTTTTCAACCTGCTGACCATCGTTTTGGCATTCAGCCTGTTCGACGACCGACTGCTGGCGAGGCTGCCGTGGCGAATCCCGGCGCTGGCACCGCCAGCATGGCCATTAACCGGTCAGGCCGCACGGTTGGCTGTTGCCGGGGCATTCGTGTGTATGATCACACTGGTGCCGTTGGGTCGCTACATCGATGTCCAGCCGGCACGGTGGGCAGCCGAATTGCAAGCCTCTACCCGTCAGTTGGGCATCTCATCCGGCTATGGGCTGTTTGCCAATATGACCCGAACTCAACCGGAAATCGTGTTCGAGGCGACCCTGGACGGCCGGGACTGGGAACCCTACGGGTTTCGCTACAAACAGGCGGACCCGGCCAGGCCACCGGCATTTGCCGGCCCACACATGCCGCGCCTGGACTGGCAATTGTGGTTTGCGGCCCTGGGTGGCCCGCAGCGAAATCGTTGGACAAATGAGGTCCTGGACCGCCTCTGCCGCCAGGTGCCAGCTGTTGTTGACCTGTTCGCGTCGGCGCCATTTGCCGGCGCGCAGCCGCAGCAGGTCCGGGCGCAAGTCTATGAGGTCCGATTTACGACGCCAGTTGAACAGGCCGAGACGGGTCATTGGTGGCACCGGTCGCGGCCGCGGGCATTCGGTCGCCCCTTGCACTGCGCCTATCGATGACGTGTTTCAATAAGATCTTGATGGCGACGGCGGCAGCATCGGCTGTTGCTTACGCAGGCCCGGCGTCGCCTGTGCCGCCGGCGATTTCGGAAGGATGGGCTGAACAGCGGAACCATATGATCGAATCCCAGATTATCGCCCGTGGCATCAAGGATCCAGCGGTCATTGATGCCCTGCGCAACGTACCTCGCGAACGATTTATTCCCGAAACCGACCGCCCGCTGGCCTACGGAGACCATCCCGTGCCAATCGGCCACGGACAAACGATCAGCCAGCCCTATATCGTGGCCTACATGACAGAACTGCTGCAGGTCAGACCCGGCCACCGGGTGCTGGAGATTGGTACCGGCAGCGGCTACCAGGCCGCGGTCCTGGCCCGGATGACCGACACCGTCCATACGATCGAAATCGTTGAACCGCTGCACAGGCGTGCCAGCGCAATCCTGCCCGGCTTTGGTATCCCCACCGACCGAATTGTCCTGGGCGACGGTTACGCGGGCCTGCCCGACGAGGCACCATTTGACCGGATCATCGTTACCGCCGCGCCACCAAAAGTGCCGCAACCATTAATCGATCAGCTTGCCCCGGGCGGCCGGATGGTCGTCCCGGTGGGACCAACCGGGGAAACCCAGCAGCTACTGCTGATTACGCGGGATCAGGACGGCAGGGTCCAGCGAACCGCTGACCTTTTTGTCCGCTTTGTGCCAATGACAGGCGAGGCCCAAAAATAGGCGACGCCGGTCGCCCCCGAGAATCAGTCGTCTGACTCGTCTTCGTGGTCCTCGCACTGGTGGTCTTCACCGTCACCTTTTTTCATGTGCTTGCCGTGATGTTCCTTCATCCGCTCACGGGCGGCTTTCATCTCGGCTTCGGTGATTCCGCCATTGCCATCGGCATCGATCTTGGCAAATTTCTTTTCGATCCAAATCCGGTGGTGCGCCAGAAATTCGTCCAGAGACACGGATCCATTGCCGTCGCTGTCCAAATCTGAAAACTCCATCTTGTGATGATGGCGCTTGCCGTGCTCGCCTTTTTTCATGTCGCCGTGCTTGCCGTGTCCATCACCACCTTCGTGGTGGCCCGCATAGGCAAACGTTCCGGCTAATGCTGCGGCGCAAGCCGCCGCTAATATCTTGCCTGTCATGACTGGTGCTCCTTTGGTTGAATGGTCCGATCCAGTCTGTCGCGAACCACAGTGTAAAACGGCTATTGTTGTTCTGACCCTGTTTCCGGTGGTCGGGTTCCCGGCTTGCCTTCTGTCGCATTGTTATAGAACCGCGTGGTCGGGTACGCCAGGTCAATATCGTCGTGCTGGGCAAACTCCCTCAGGGTTGCCTCCCAGATCTCCTGCGCCTGATTTCGCCGCTTGCGTGGTTCGCACATGAACCGCAGCGTAAACTGGACGCCGGAATCCTTGACCGACGTATAAACGATCGGGCTCAGATTCGCGTAATGGATCATCCACTTGCGGCTGGCCCGCTGGATTTCCTGGCGCGCCTGCTTGACCGTTTCCCCGCCGCGGGTCTGCGCGACCCGGGTCAGGATTGACTTTGCCTTTTCCCAATCGCTTTCAAACGTCACCTGCACGGCAATTTCTTCCCAGATAAATGGAAACCCGCTGGTGTAATTGGCGATTTTCGACGTCAGCGCCTTGGCATTGGGAATGTGAATTACCCGGCCGGTGCTCTGGTCAGCGCCGACCCAGTTTCCGATTTCCAGCAACGTACTGGCAAACAAGCGGATGTCGATCACGTCTCCGGCTGTCCCGTCGATCTCAATCCGGTCACCGATCCAGTACGGCCGACGGACAACAATGAACACCCAGCCAAAGAAATTGGTAATCCAGTCCTTCAGCGCGACAGCGATTCCCGCCGACAACAATCCGAGAAAGGTGGCCAGGTCCGTGAACCCCTCCAGCCAGACCGGGCCGATCATCAGCACGGCGGCCAGAACAGTCAGGTAGGTGATAGTCTTGCGCCACAGGAACCAGGACCGTGTATCAGGCGTGCGCCCGTGCACCAGCCGCAACACGCCCCAGCGCACCAGGATCAGGATCAGGACGATCACGATTGTGATCGTCAGGTTTTCCAGGGCATTGGAATCCATCTGGAAATTCGGTATCAGGTCTGTCAGGTTACCCAAAGGGACTCCCGCAACGTTGGTCAAAGCCAGCGCCACCCGCCGACATCGATAGAATTATCCAGTGTACTGAGATGCGTCACTGTCTGTCGATCAATATCCGGCTGCCGTCCGTTACACTATAGAACCATGACAAACCGTTGCCGCTGCGAAAGCCGTGATCTCGAATCCGGCCCGGGCAACAGATAAACTGGAGCACTGACAGGATATGAACGCCGACAACAATTGTGTCGTAGAAATCGAATACACCCTGACCGGCGATGATGGCGAGGTTATTGATACGTCCGAAGGCCGCGGCCCGCTGGCGTACCTGCACGGCCACAACAATATCATTCCCGGGCTGGAAAACGCCCTGGCCGGCAAGGCCGTCGGCGATTCGGTCAAGGTTTCGATCCCGCCGATTGACGGTTATGGTGAACACGATGCTGACCTGATCCGCGCGGTACCCCGTGGCGAATTCCCGGACCCCGACAAGATCGAAGTCGGCATGCAGTTCCAGGCCAGTTCGGACCAGGGCCCAATCGTCGTTACTGTCACCGATATGGATGCCGAAAACATCACTGTCGACGGCAACCACGAACTGGCCGGTCACACGCTGCACTTTGATGTCAACGTCGTCGGCGTCCGCGAAGCCACCGCCGAAGAACTGGACCACGGCCACGTCCACGGCCCCGGTGGACACCACCACTAAGCGACACCGCGTAACAAGAACGCGGAAAACAACCACGCCCCCTCCTTGTAAAGGAGGGGAGAAAAATAGAATATCCAGCGCCACAAGGCGTGCAAATTTGCGTGAGATGTGGTGATGCCCGGAGCGGATGGACCGCGGTCGTAGCAGCGCTACGGCGAGGATCCAGCCGCGAGGACAGCGCGCGAGATGCCGTAAAGCTGCCCCGCCGCGCACCGAAAGGCGCGCAGATGTGCGGTAGATCGTGCGATGCCCGCAAGGCGGGGCACCGCAGGAATAGCAGCGCTATTTCGAGGATGACTCGCCGAGGACAGCGCGCGAGATGCCGTAAAGCTGCGCGCCGTCAGACCTTGCGGACGTGTGCCGTATAGGTCGCACTACACATCTCCGTCCCGTCCCCGATTGCCATCACAACCCGGACCGGAAAATTGTGCTTGCCGTTTTCGCTGACCGCATCATTGACCGCCTGGATTTCATCGGCGGTCATTGTTGCATCGATAAAGATCTGTTCCTTGACGATTTTTCCGTAATCGATCTGGCCGGCTTTCATCAGGACCATTCGGCCTTCCAGTTCGACCGAGCTGATCACCAGGGACGCCGCGCTGGTTTCGCCAAACGTATACAGCGCCCCGGCATGAATGGCCCCGAACGGGTTCTGGACGCAGGGCTCATGGGCCATCGACAGGCGAACGTGCCCGGGTTCGGCCAGTTCAACAATAATGCCCGCAGCAGCAGCATACGGGTTGGCATCGATCATGATGGATTGGACCTGTTCAGTGGAAATAGCCATGGTCGGCTCCTGTCAGTTTTGACGTTCTGGTGTTCGTAACGCGGATTGCAAAGATGGTACCACTGATGGCGGTCTGCCCGGGGTCAGTAGCGGAATGGCCAGCCCGCGAAGTAGCGCTTGATCCGCAGCCAGATGCCGAACAGGCCCAGCGGCTCAAAGATCAGGAAGCCGCAGACAACAATGGCGAACAGCATGGTCGACTGCTGTCCGGAACTGAGGTTGGACAGAAAAGGCAGTTGCCGGCCGATCAGTTCCAGCAGTGGTGACAGGAACGTGTAAACCATCGCGCCCGCAACGGCACCGAAAACGGTTCCCATGCCGCCCAGGACAATGATTGAAATGTACTGGATGCTCATCATCATGTTGAACGGCGGCTCAACGGTGATGTATTGTTGCTGGAACGCAAACATGGCACCGGCTACCCCCGCGAAAAACGACGACACGCCAAAAGCCGTCACCTTGGCCCGCGCGTGGTCGATGCCCATGACAGCTGCCGCCACATCGTGGTCCCGTACCGCGGCCATGGCCCGTCCTGACGCCGACCGCTTGATGTTGGTCGCCACAGCAACAGTAACCAGGGTCAAGACCAGGAACAGGAAATAAAGCTTGCGCTCGAACGTCAGCTCCAGCCCCAACACGTGACTGGTGTTGTTGAATCCGCTCAGCATCGAACCGCTGTCTGACCCGGCAAACCATGAGTGGACAGGGACACCGATACCGACCACGCCATTGGTGTACTGGGGAAACGAAAGCAGCACGTGGTTTACCAAAAACAGCAGGCCGATCGTCACAATCGCGAGGTACAAGCCTTCGAGGCGCAGGGCAAACGGCCCGATGCACAGCCCTACCAGCGCCGCCAGCAAGCCGGCCAGCGGCAGGATCAGCCAGAACGGCAGGCCAAACCGGTTGCCGAAAACTGCCGCAGTGTAAGCGCCAATGGCCAGGAATGCCGCGTGCCCGAGGCTGATCTGACCGGTAAAGCCGGTCAGGATCATCAGGCTGGTGGCACCGACAATGGTAATCATCGCCAGGTTGCCCGTCGTCAGCCAGTGGTGGTTGGCGACGAACGGAAACGCCAACATGGTCGAGACCCAGATGACCAGGCCGATCTTGTGCCAGCGGTCCGGAAACAGGACCAGGTCGTCGGCGTATTCAACAATCAGCTTGCGGGTTGGCATTAGACGCGTTTGACCTCTTCGCGCCCGAACAGGCCATAAGGCCGGATGATCAAAAACAGAATCATCGCGACGTAGGGAAAGACGGCGTGGAAATTCTGGCCGAAATGGCCGAGGTTGGGATTAATATAGCCCTGGGTCATGACTTCCAACACCCCCAGCGCAAGCCCGGCAATCACCGCTCCCGCAGCTGAATCCAGGCCGCCGATCACGGCCGCCGGAAACGCCCGTAACGCGATATAACCCAGATTGACGTCGACGCTGCGCGGAAACATCCCCAGGAAAATGCCTGCCAACGCCGCGTAGGCACCGGCAATAAACCAGGTTGCACCGAAGATCCGGCCGACCGGGATCCCCAACGCCAGCGCCGCCTCCTGGTCTGATGCCGTGGCCCGCATGGCAACACCAAAGCGGCTGTATTTGATCAGCAGGAAAAACAGCGTCAGCGCAATGGCACCAGCTACCGTAGCAGCAACCGCGTTCAACAAAACAGTGGCACCGAGGATGTCTATGGACCCGGAAGTATCCCAGGGTGTTGCCATGCCATATGGCTGTGGTCCCCAGACCAGCACCAGAAACGTCCGCAGCAGGAATCCGACAAAAATCGTGATAATAATCGTGACAAAAACGGGACGGCCGATCAATGGTCGCAGGAACGCCCGCTCAATTCCCGCTGCGACCAGCCCGGTCAGGAGCATTGCCACCAGCAGCGACAAACCCCACGGCAGGCCGGCGCTGTTCAGGGCGACCATCAGGAACGCCCCCAGGCCCAACAGGTCCCCCTGGGCAAAGTTAAAGACCTGGGATGCCCGGTAAATCACGACAAAACCCAGGGCGATCAAGGCATACATCGCACCCAGGGCCAGTCCGGACCCTAAGAGTTGCAGGAACGTTTCCATCAGCGTTGGTCCATCACTTATAGATCCCGTTGATCATGTCCTGGTACAGGTCGTGGATATTACGACGACGAACCTTTTGCGTTGCGGTCAGCTCGCCGTCGTCCTGGTGCAATTCCTTGGGAAACAGTTTGAACGCCTTGACCTGTTCAACCTGGGCCAGCAAGTCATTGGCCTTTTTGATCTCTTTGCCGATCAACTCAATCACTTCCGCCTTGGCCGACAGATCCTCGAACGATGTATAAGGGATACCACTGCGCGTCGCCCAGTCCCCGGTCGTGTCGTACTCGACCTGGACCAGCGCGGCAATAAACTTTCGCCCGTCACCGATGGCCACGGCCTCTTTGACGTACGGGCTGGTTTTGAGCGCGTTCTCGATTTTCTCGGGTGACAGGTTCTTGCCCCCGGACGTGATAATGATTTCCTTTTTGCGACCGGTGATCGCCATCGTTCCGTCGTCCATCACCGTGGCCACATCGCCTGTGTGCAACCA
>JBFJWU010000070.1:0-11753 GCA_041623475.1 bacterium
AGGTGCCGTCCGGCACCTTTGTTGCAATCCAGCCGTGCTACTCGCACGTGATGGATGATTTCTGGAACGAATCCGAGGGTTTCGACCCCGAGCGTTTTACCAAGGAAAGATCCGAGGACAAGGTCCACAAGTTTGCCTATGTACCATTTGGAGGCGGGGTTCACAAATGCCTGGGCATGCATTTCGCTGATCATCAGGTCAAGGCTGTGATGCATCAGATGCTGCTGCGCTATCGCTGGTCTGTGGCAGACGGGTATACGATGGAGATGGATTATTCGTCAATGCCCAAGCCCAAAGACGGACTGAAGATTCGCCTGGAACGCCTGTCCGAAGCGAAAAAGCAGGCAGCTTGACCGTCACGGGCCAAGGCGGGCCCGGGGGCGAAGCGAAAATTGCAGTCTACCTATTCATTTCCTGGCAGTGGCGACCGGTTTGCCGTTTTTGCGCTGCACGGATTCAGCGGCAGTGGGGCAGATTTTGCTGAAGTCGCCGGGCTTCTGGATGTAGCCCGGTTCGTCGCCCCCGATATCCCCGGCCATTGTGCCGTCATGGATGGCCAGTCCTGGGATCGCGGCCAGGCATTGGATTATCTGGGCGTGCAACTGGCGGCGACCGGACCCCGGACCGTCCTGATCGGGTACTCGATGGGTGCGCGATTGGCGATCAGCCTGGCGACCCGTTGTCAGCTGGCTGGTCTGGTGCTGGTTTCGGGGTCTGGCGGGATCGATAATTCGGGGCATCGTAGACGCCGCGCGGCCGAAGATCTGGCGCTGGCTGAACGGATCGAAGAGATCGGAGCGGCGGATTTTCTGGCCGAATGGCGACGGCGTCCGCTGATACAAAGCCAGGACCGAATATCGCCGGGTCACCAGGACACGATGGCTGCCGCCCGGAAACGTCATTCGGCGGCCGGCCTGGCGCGGGCGTTGGTTCAATTGGGGCAGGGCGCGGACAGTGTCTGGCAGATCCTGCCAGACATCGGGGTTCCAACGTTGTTGGTCACAGGAGAAGCTGACGATCGCTATTGCGGATTGGCCTTGCGAATGGCCGGTCTGCTTCCAGACCCATCGGCAGTAATTGTCAGGGGCACCGGACATTCGCCGCATCTGGAATCGCCAGTCGCATTTGCTGACGGTTTTAACAAATGGCTCGAGTACCTGACTGACCGCGCCGGCTGATACAATATTCACATAGTTCAGAAATTTTTGAACAAGGTGAATAGTTAACGTGAGCGAGCAAGTCCAGACCATGTTTGCCGGGATCGCACCCCGTTACGACTTGGTAAATTCCGTCCTGTCAATGGGAATCCATCACAGTTGGAGGCGCAAGGCCGTAGCCGCCAGTGGCGCTCAGCCGGGTCATCATGTCCTGGATTGCGCGTGCGGCACAGGCGACCTGTCATTTGCATTCGCGAAAGCAGTTGGCAATACGGGACAGGTTGTCGGAACTGATTTTTGCGAGCCCATGCTGGAGATCGCCCGTGACAAGGGCATGGCCCGTGGTGCAACCACCACCTTTCAGTTTGCCGACGCGATGTCGCTGCCATTCAGTGATGACGATTTCGATATTGCCTCAATATCGTTTGGTATCCGCAACGTCGATGACCCGGGGACATGCCTGATGGAAATGGCTCGGACGGTCAGGCCCGGCGGGCGAGTCATCGTGCTCGAGTTCGGTCAGCCAACGTTGTGGGGTTTTCGCTGGATTTACAGGCAGTACAGCCGGTGGTTGATGCCTGTGATTGGCGGTCTGATCAGTGGCGACCGCGATGCATACACCTATTTGCCCGAAACAGCGGCTGAGTTTCCAAGCGGCAACCAATTTCTGGAATTGATGGACGACACCCGGGCATTCAGCGAATACCGCGCGGTCCCGTTGATGTTTGGTATTGCCTGGATCTACGTCGGAGTGGTCCAGTGACCGACCCGGCGTTGCACCTGCCAGATCCTGTGGCTGGCGGCGCGCGGATACAGGCCTCGTCCCGACCAGTTGATATCGATGTAGTCGACTGGTTCAGATTCCAGAGCCGCAGTCAGCAGGTTGGTGTTTATTTGTCAAGACCATCGCGGGGCTGGGTACGGGCTGGGACCGGTGCAGTAGACATCGCAGCAGTTGGCGCGGCAGGACGGTTTGAACGAACCAGGCAGCTTGCCGAACGGATCTGGCAGCGCACGGATTGGCAGGACCATCGGGCGCAGAGCTTGGCCACGTGCCTGACAACGCACGCATTTTTTGACCGTGACCGAATGGCCGGTCCGTGGGCTGGACTGCCATCCAACCTGGTTCTCGTTCCTCGTCAATTAGTCGTTGTTCGGGGTGGTATCCAGGAAATGCTGACGTGCGAGTCTGACTGGCCGGTCGACGGATCCCCGGCCGTTTCCCGTGAAACCGAACGCACGGCTTCAGACCCGATGTCCGAGGTCGAGTGGAATCGGGCGTTGTCCGAAGCGATCGGTCGGATCCGGTCGCGGCGAATTGACAAAGTCGTCCTCGCCAGGACAACGAACATTCGGCTGGACCAACCTGATCCGGCTGCGTTGGTCCGCGAACTGGAGCTCCGGTTTCCGGATTGCCTGACTTACTGGGTCAGTTGGGGCGATCGTTCGTTTATTGGTGCAACGCCAGAGCGACTGGTTGCTCGTCGCAACAACAGGGTCCGGTCCGAGGCGGTAGCGGGAACGATCAGCCTGGACCGGTCCGGTCCGGACGCAATTCACCGCCTGGAGCGCAGTCTGAAGGACCAAAGTGAGCATCGGTTTGTTGTCGATGCGATTCGGGAAGCGCTGGATCCAGTGTGCGACCGGCTCGACATCGCCTCGGCGCCAGTCGCCCGAACCGTCGGCCGGCTGGCGCATTTACGGACCCGTGTATCGGGTGAGCTTCGTGGCGATATCCACGTCACCGAGCTGATTGATCGACTTCATCCAACACCTGCTGTCGGCGGAACCCCGGTTGTGCCGGCACAACGACTGATCTCGGAAATCGAGTCGTTTGACCGTGGATGGTACGCAGGTCCGGTCGGTTGGTTTACCCGGGACGGCAACGGCGAATATGGTGTTGCCCTGCGCGGTGGTTTGATGGATGGCAACGTTTTCTACGCGACGGCTGGCGCCGGCATCGTTTCGGGATCCGACCCGCAGTCCGAATGGCAGGAAACCGAAGCGAAGTTTTCCGGACTGACAGACGCATTGACTGCTACGCAGTGACAACTGCTGTCGACAACCAGCGTTTCGCCGACGGTCTGATTTCGGCCCTGGTCCAGGGCGGTGTGCGACACGCGCTGGTGGCACCGGGCTCTCGGTCGACACCCCTGGCGGCAGCGGTGCACAGGTCCGGAATTGAGGTCGTGGTTCATTTTGACGAGCGCGGGGCAGCGTTCGCGGCTTTGGGGCTGGCCAAGGCTTCGGGGCGTCCGGTGCCTGTCATCTGCACCTCGGGCACAGCGGCGGCGAACTTCCTGCCGGCGGCGGTCGAGGCCAGCCTGGACGCAGTGCCGTTGCTGTTATTGACCGCGGACCGTCCTAACTGGCTGCGGGGTCGCGGAGCACCGCAGACAATTGACCAACGGCACCTGTACGCTGATTTCGTCCGCCTGGCCATTGATCAAGAGCCGCCTTCGACGCTGGGGGACCAGGTTCCACATGCGGCCCTTAAGCTGGCGGCTGATGCGCTGGCGGGGCTGAATGGTAACCCTCCCGGGCCGGTTCACTTGAATCTCCAGTTTGATGAGCCCCTGTCCCCGCACCCCCTGCCGCAGTTCCAGGACCTGCCAGCTGACTGGTCCAACCTGGCTGGACCGGCTGTCATACGTATTACGGAAGCCATTTCCCGTTCCCTGAATGGTGCACGACGGGGAATAATTGTCGCCGGGCCGCTCGTCCCCGACGCAGCTGTCGTCGCGGCCGCCGCCGAATTGTCTGCGCGAACCGGATTTCCTGTATTCGCCGATGCCACCAGCAATCTGCGTTACGGTAACGACGGTGCCGTCAGTTCCTATGATGTGTTCCTTCGCCACGACGTTACGGCACGTGAACTGGTGCCGGATCTTGTCATTCAGCTGGGCCGCGAGCCCAGTTCAAAAATACTGCGCCACTGGATTACCGCCAGTAACGCGGACCAGATTGTCCTTAACCACGGTCCGGATCGACAGGAACCTGCGACCCGCCACGGGCTGCACCTGGACGGACCCATCGCCGATTCGCTTGGTGCCCTGGCTTCGGCGGCGGAGCCGTGCTCTGCCGAGCGCCAGGAGTGGCTGAGTCGGGTCCGGGAAATCGACCGGTGTGTGGTCAGCGCGTTGGCTGGCGCGATGGACCATACAGGGGGGCTGTCCGAACCGGCTATCGCCCGTACTGTTGCGGAATCGCTGCCGCCCAAACATGGTCTGTTCGTGTCGAGTTCCATGCCGATCCGTGACCTGGACTGGTTCGGCGGTTGTCGCGTTGAGCCGATGCCTGTGTTCAGTAATCGCGGTGCAAACGGCATCGACGGAATCCTGTCGTCGGCCGCAGGCACAGCGATCGGCCTGGGGCAACCGGTGACGCTGCTGACCGGGGACCTGGCGCTCCTGCACGACATCAATGGTTTGGCACTGGCGGTGCAGGGCCAGTTGCCCCTGACTATTGTTGCGGTAAACAACGACGGTGGAGGTATCTTTGACATGCTTCCCGTAGCCGGGCAGGACCCCAAATTTGTTGAAAAGTACTTCCATACGCCACACGGCCTGGACCTGTGTGCAATCGCCCGGGCGTACGGTCTGCCAGCAACGGTGATTTCGACGGCATCCGAACTTGGCGCGGCCCTGCGGCAGCCAACCAGCGGCCCGCGTTTGATCGAAGTACCCGTTGAGCGAGCATCTGCGACGATCATTCGCGACCGGTTGCGGCGAGCAGCCCACCAGTCGCTTAATGCCGCTGTCAACCAGCAGTTGGGTCTGTTTCCAAACGTCGAACATCCGGGAGCCGTGGCTTGACAACGGAATCGGCGGCGCCATTGCCAAGTGCTGGTTCGATTGGGGCGTGGATCCTGGCGGCACGGCCGCAAACGCTTGTTGTGTCGGCGGCCCCTGTCCTGGTTGCCGTCGCAATCGCGGCTCAGGCAGTACAGCCAGAACCCGCCGCTGTGGCGGTTTGTTTTGCAGTTGCCGTATTGCTGCAGCTTTGTTCCAATTTTGCCAACGACTGGTTCGATTTCGTTAACGGTGCGGATAGCGAGGCGCGTGTCGGCCCCGCACGAGCTGCAGCAGCCGGCCTGCTGACCGTCGGACAGTTGCGAACTGCCGTCGTGCTGACAATCGTGTTGACCGGGGTTGCCGGAATCTGGCTGGTCAGCCGGGGAGGATGGCCGATCCTGGTCGCAGGTATTGCCGCGGTCGTTGCGGCCGTTGCGTATACCGGGGGGCCGATCCCGTTGGGCTACGTTGGGTTGGGCGATGTGCTGGTCTTTGTATTCTTCGGGCCGGTTGCTGTAATCGGTACCGAGTGGATTGTTGCCAGCCGGATCAGTCCGGCCATAATCCCGGCATCAATCGGCCTGGGGTTGCTGTCGGCTGCGGTCCTGGTTGTCAACAATGTCCGCGACGCCGTCAACGACCGGCAGGTGGGCAAAATGACCCTGCCTGCACGGTTCGGAGCCACGTTTGGGCGGTTACAGTATTTTGTCTTCGTTTACGCCGGGATTGCAGGTCTTGCGCTGGCCGTGCCAGGCAAAGCGGTCTGGTTGCCGCTGCTGTCCTTGCTGCCAGCGACCGTGCTGGTGCGGCGGTTTCTGACAACGCCGGCAGGGCCGCGATTGAATCCGATGTTGGGGTCGACGGCTCGCTTGCTGTTGCTCGCATCGATACTGACCGCGGTTGCCACGATCTTTGGCCACTGAACTGACGGTCCGCGCTGTCGAACTGGCGTATCGACAGCCGTTGCGTACCGGTCACGGCGTCTACTCGCGCCGTAGTCTGGCTGTCGTTCGCCTCGATGATGGCCAGCACATCGGGTGGGGTGAGGCCGCGCCTCTGGCCGGTTGGACGCCTGACCCCGTCGCAGACATAATTGCTGCGATCAAGGATGCGGGCCCCGAGGTTTGCCAGTTCGCTGATTGTGGAGATACAGGCCTGGCTGCGGTGAACCAGTTGCTCGACAAGCTCAACCTGCCAGCGACCGCCCGATTCGGGCTGGAGGGCGCGATTGTCAACCTGATTGCCAGTCGACAGCAACTGCCGGCTGCGCAGGTCCTGAATCCGGCGGCGGGATGCAGTATGCCAGTAAATGGTCTGGCGGCGGTGAGCGCCGCTGCGGAGCTCGATGCGGCTGTCCATCAATCTATCGATCCAGGATTCACGGTTATCAAGGTCAAAATAACGGCAGATGTCATAACAAGAATCTCAGACGCGATCAAAACCGCCCGTGGGGTAGCGTTTCGCCTGGACTGTAACAATAGCCTTAGTCCGCAGCAATTGCTCTCTCTGGCAGGTGAACTTGACGCGGTCCGTGACCGAATTGAGTATGTCGAGGACCCCGTAGATTGGCGGTCGCGGGAATTGGTGGACCAGTTTCGTGCCCGGTCGGGATGTCGCCTTGCGTGGGATCAGTCGGCAGCCGATCGCCATTCGATCAGTCAATTAATGCAAGAATTTCCTGATGACACCATCATCGTTAAGCCGTCACGATTGGGCGGGTATGGTCCGGTTCGTGATATTGTCCGGCAGATCCGGTCAACTGGCGGGAACTGCGTCCTGACCAGTATGATCGAGGGCCCGATTGGGCTGCGGCATTGCTTTGATATCAGTTGTGCGCTGGGCGACGAACAGGGTGTGCCAGGCCTCGGTACCGGAAAACTGCTGGCACACGATGGCAGCGACGGTCTCAGCCTGGCCAGAGGCACTTTGACTGTCGTTGGCAGGCCGTGTCCGCCTGGGTCTGGTGTCCTGTCGTGACAGCGGTAAACGGGCTTTTCCTCAGTTGGGCCGCATCATCAAGTATTGGCATTGATGGCCACGCTGTACCTGAAGCGGCAATGGTCCAGCAAATTGATCGCATTCGTCACTCCCTGGCTGACGCAGGTATCGGGCCGGGGCATTTGCTGCTGCTAGATCAGGCAGACCCCCTGGAACTGATCGCAACACTGCTTGCCGGTTGGGAATCCGGCACGTGGCTACTGCCGGTTAACCAGCGCTGGTTGGTCGGTGAACGCGAACAATTGCGTGACCGGTTTGCGGCGGCCGCAATCATCGGGCCGGGCGGGCAGGTAGTCCGCGGCGCTTCCAACAGGTTGGATCTGGACGGTGGCGGGGTAGTGCTGATGACCAGCGGCACGACGGGGCAGCCCAAAGCTGCCGTAATCCAGCTTGAGGCGCTTGTTCGATCCGCGCGGGCTGCAGCGATGCATTTCAATGTGGTTCCGGGAACCTGTTGGGGTGCCCCGACACCGTTGTGGCATATCGCCGGCATCGCCGCGCTGGTCCGGTGTGTGGGTGCGGGTGCATCGTTCCGGAGTTATCGAAAATGGGACCCGGCAATTGTCATGGGCGATATCCAGGCTGGAAAGGTATCTCATTTATCGCTGGTGCCAACGATGCTGTTGGACCTTGTGAGCCGAACTGACGTTGCCGCACTTGCCACGTTGGATGCGATCCTGCTGGGTGGGGCAGCAGCATCGCCAACCTTGTTGGAGCAGGTCGCGCAGCTCGGATTACCGGTCCGACACAGTTACGGAATGACTGAAACCAGCGCCGTCGTCGCGGTTGTCAACCAGGTGTTGGACGATTTCGCCCAGCCCCTGGACGGGGTCCGGTTTGGGCTGGAGTCCCCGGATGACGACGGTGTCGGGATCCTGCGTGTTCATTCGCCGTGGTTGTTTGCCGGCTACCTGGACGATGACCTGTCCACAGATCGGTCGGTTATACAGGATGGGTGGTTTGAGACAGGTGACTTTGCCTGCCTGGACTGCACCGGTCGCGTACGGATTGTCGATCGCCGGTCAGACCTGATTATCAGCGGCGGCGAGAACATCTATCCGTCCGAGGTCGAGAACGTCCTGTGCCGATTGCCTGGCGTGATGCAGGCGGCGGTCTTTGGTATTCCCGATTCCCGGCTGGGAGCCGTTCCCGCAGCATTGGTCAAGTCCGATAAGAAAATCTCAGATAAAAGTTTAGAAATAATGTATAAGATATTGGCACAATACAAGATTCCCGAAATAATTTTTGGGATAGATGAGCTTCCGGCAGGCCCGGGCGGGAAAGTGTCGAGGGCAGCATGTCGCGCGTTGTTTGAACAAATGGTCGCCGATCCGGGCCCGGTGAATCGCCGGTCGTGGTCCTGGCATCGACCGGAAGATCGCGCCTGAACCCGGACTCACGTCTGTTTTTGCCCGACCAAGGCATGGTCAATATACTGTAGCCATTGGATGCAGGCTGATGGTGCCCGTTCTGGGTTTCCGCCGTAGCTTTTAGAACAAACGAAATAATTTCGTACTCGGAAGTCCGAGCAGGAAAGGATGAGTGAATGAGTCGGGCCTTGAGCTTTTACCGTACGTCGGTAGGCAAGAAGATTGTCATGGCTGTAACCGGCTTTATGCTGGTGGGCTTTGTCATTGGCCACATGGTTGGCCACCTTGGGATGTTCGCCGGCAAAGAGGCGTACAACGCCTATGCCGCGTTTTTGAAGAGCCTGGGTGCCGGGCTGTGGGCGGCACGCATCGGCTTGCTGGCTGCGCTGGTGTTGCATGTTGTATCGGCGATCCAGGTAAAACGCCAAAGTCGCACGGCACGGTCGCAGGACTATGCGGTTAAAAAGAACCTGGAAACGGGGCTGTCGGCACGGACGATGCTGTACGGAGGGCTGCTGCTGTTGGCGTTTATCGGTTACCACCTGGCGCACTTTACGCTGCTGGTCACCGGTCCCGGATACAGCCCGACCGACGCATACGGGAACATGGTGGCGGCGTTCAACGTGCCGGCGATCCTGGCTGTATACATCGTGGCAATGATCATGCTGGGCATGCATCT
The DNA here is from genome assembly GCA_041623475.1 of bacterium. Lineage (GTDB taxonomy): Bacteria > J088 > J088 > J088 > J088 > JBFJWU01. The sequence continues at coordinate 8,999 of JBFJWU010000070.1, forward strand.
TTACCACGGGGTCTGGAGCATGCTGCAGACGCTGGGTGTCGACTTTCCCGAACTGGGCGCCCTGCGGTACAAACTGGCGCCCGGAATCGCTGCAGTCACAATTATCGGTTATCTGTCTGTTCCGCTGGCAATCGCCATCGGCGTCATCAAATAGGCTGGGGGCAGCACAATGGTACAAACACTGAATGGAAACGTCCCCCAGGGACCAATTGACAAGCTTTGGGATGAGCACCGCTTCAACATGAAGCTGGTGAATCCGGCAAACAAACGAAAATACAAAGTGATTGTGGTCGGCACCGGACTAGGTGGCGGTGCAGCCGCTGCGACGCTGGCACAGCTGGGCTATCAGGTGGAATGTTTTTCGTTCCACGATACGCCACGGCGTGCGCACAGTATTGCTGCCCAGGGCGGGATTAACGCCGCCAAAAGCTATCCCGGCGACGGTGACAGTATTTATCGATTGTTCTACGACACCGTCAAGGGCGGCGATTACCGGTCGCGTGAAGCCAACGTTTATCGCCTGGCACAAATCAGCAATAACATCATCGACCAGTGTGTCGCGTTAGGCGTACCGTTTGCGCGCGAATACAGTGGCTACCTGGCCAACCGTTCGTTTGGTGGCGCCCAGGTTTCGCGAACGTTTTATGCCCGGGGACAGACCGGCCAGCAATTGCTGCTGGGAGCGTATTCAGCCCTGGCCCGGCAGATTGCCCTGGGGCAGGTCAATATGCACACCCGCAAGGAACTGCTGGACATCGTTGTAATCGATAATCGCTGCCACGGTATTGTTGTCCGGGACCTGGTCACCGGCGCGGTGGAGCGCCACAGTGGTGACGCAGTGGTTATGGCGACCGGTGGCTACGGTAACGTCTTTTACTTGTCTACCAACGCCATGAACAGCAACGTGTCGGCGACCTGGCGCGCCCACAAACGTGGCGCTTTGTTTGCCAATCCGTGCTATACACAGATTCACCCGACCTGCATTCCGGTTTCCGGCGACTACCAGTCAAAATTGACTCTGATGAGCGAATCACTGCGAAACGACGGACGTGTCTGGGTGCCGAAACAGGCTGGGGACAGCCGCAAGCCGTCGGACATTCCCGAAGGCGAACGTGACTACTATCTGGAGCGTCGGTACCCAAGCTTTGGCAACCTGGTACCCCGGGACGTTGCGTCACGTGCTGCCAAAGAGCGTTGCGATGCCGGATTCGGTGTTGGCGATACAGGCAGGGCGGTCCTGCTGGATTTTGCCAGTGCGATCCAGCGTGACGGCGAAGACGCCATCCGTGCCCGGTACGGCAACCTGTTCCAGATGTATGAGCGGATTACCGGTGATGACCCGTACAAGGTCCCGATGAGGATTTATCCCGCGGTGCACTACACAATGGGTGGACTGTGGGTCGACTATAACCTGCAGAGCAACGTAAATGGCCTGTTTGTCCTGGGCGAAGCCAACTTTTCTGACCACGGTGCCAATCGTCTGGGCGCCAGCGCGCTGATGCAGGGGTTGGCGGATGGCTATTTTGTGATTCCGTACACACTGGGTAATTTCCTGGCGGACGTGTCACCTGCGGACCGTGTTGCGGACGATGCATCCGAGTTCCAGGCGGTCGAAAAAGATGTCAATGATCGGATCGAGCAGATGCTGTCGGTTGGCGGCAAACGCACAGTGGATTCCTTCCACCGCGAGCTCGGCTTGACCATGTGGGACAAGGTAGGAATGGCACGCAACGAAGCCGGCCTGAAGGAAGCCATCGCGACGATCAAAACGCTGCGCGATGAGTTCTGGAGCGACGTCTGCGTCCCGGGCAAGGCCAATGAACTGAATCAGGAACTTGAAAAGGCCGGTCGTGTGGCTGACTTCCTGGAATTCGGCGAATTGCTTGCCTACGATGCATTGCAGCGGGATGAATCCTGCGGCGGCCATTTTCGTGAAGAACACCAAACTGAAGAGGGTGAAGCGAAACGGAACGACGACGATTATGCCTATGTGGCGGCGTGGGAGTTCAAGGGTGTTGGAGAAACGCCTGAGCTGCACAAGGAAGACCTGGAATTTGAATACGTCCAGTTGAAGCAACGGAGTTACAAATAATGCGCTTGACACTGAAAATCTGGCGGCAGGCGGGACCGGATCAGCCCGGCCAGTTGGTCGACTACCAGTTGGATAACGCCAACGAGCATATGTCATTCCTGGAGATGCTGGATGTCCTGAACCAGCAATTGATCGAAAAAGGCGAAGATCCGGTCACATTCGAACACGACTGCCGTGAGGGCATCTGTGGCAGTTGTGGCTTTATGATCAATGGGCTGGCGCACGGACAGGAAAAGGGCACAACTGTCTGCCAGCTGCACATGCGGCATTTTCAAGACGGCGACACTGTCGTCCTGGAGCCATTCCGGGCTGACGCATTTCCAATATTGAAGGACCTGATGGTTGATCGCGGCGGTCTGGACCGGATTATCGAAGCGGGTGGTTTTATCAGCGCCCGTACCGGCAGTGCCCCGGATGCGCACAGTGTTCTGGTACCCAAAGATGATGCGGATCGCGCGTTTGATGCGGCGGCCTGCATCGGCTGTGGTGCATGTGTCGCCGCCTGTCCAAACGGGTCGGCGATGCTGTTTACCAGTGCCAAAGTGACCCATCTCGGTTCATTGCCTCAGGGCAGCCCCGAGCACACGCAACGCGTGCTGCGGATGGTCAATACCCATGACGAGATGGGCTTTGGTGCATGCAGCAACCACGGCGAGTGCGAGG
>JBFJWU010000071.1:0-11729 GCA_041623475.1 bacterium
GACTGTTGAACACTGGATCCGGTAGCTTCTACCTACAACAACGCCTCAATCTCACCCCGAATCGAATCTGGCGCGTCCTTTGAGCCGAATCGTTTGACGACGTTGCCGTTGCGGTCGATCAGGAATTTTGTGAAGTTCCATTTGATGGCCTTGGTGCCGGCAATGCCCGGGGCTTCGGCTTTCAGGAACTTGAACAGGGGGTGGGCGCTTTTGCCGTTGACGGCGACTTTGCTGAACAGCGGGAATGTGGTGCCAAAGCTGGTTTCGCAGAAGCTTTTGATGTCGGTATCGGATCCGGGTTCCTGACCGCCGAACTGGTTGCAGGGGAAGCCCAGGACCGCGAATCCCTTGTCCTGCAGGTCTTCGTACAGCTTTTCCAGGCCTGCGTACTGCGGGGTAAAGCCGCATTGGCTGGCCGTGTTGACGATCAACAGGACTTTGTCCCGGTAGTCGGCCAGGCTGACGGTTTCGCCGTTGTTGGCGGTGGCGCTGAAGTCGTAAACGGTGTCTGGCATGTGGGGCTCCCGGTCTGTGGCGTTCAGGCTTAGTTTAGCTGGCGGCTAGAATGACCGGCATGTCGCCGGGTGACCTGTTTTCATTCCTGATCCCGCTGAAGACCATTCGCGTCTGGCTGGCGCTGCTGGGCAATACCCGTGGATTCCTGCGGCGAACGCTGGACGACGGGGTTGGCGAGCGGTACGCCCGGGCGTTGCCGTTCTTTGTAACCGCGTGGACCCTGGTGGGCCTGGGTTGGGTGCTGGTGGTCGGGGTGCCGGTGGAACAGAAGCTGCCCGCCTATTTTGATTCGCTGGGTACCCAGGTCAAACGCGAGCTGTGGCAGCAGGTCCAGCGCCGGGACGGGGATGTTGGTGACCTGCTGGGGGCGGTACAGGAACACGTCGGTGAATCGGATCCCCGTGCAATTGGCGATTACCTGGTCAAAACCGGGCATGCCGAAATCGGTCGCGGGGTGCTGCTGCGGGCGCGCCACGACCGCGCCGGCCAGGTGTTTGATCGATTTTTTCCCTTGATCATGGCGGGGTTTCTGTTTTTGTTTGCCTGGGTGCCGCATCTGTTTGTCCGCGATGGACAACGCGGTCTGTTGGACACGGCCCGGGTCTTCCTGTATTTGCTGGGATTCTGGATCCCGTTCCGGGCGCTGGCAGCGGTGGTTCATGATCATGTCGAGGTCGCGACCCTTGCCGCGGTCCTGGGCGACCTGGCCTGGATTCCGACGGTGGCCGTGGCTGATGGTGTTGTCCTGGCACTCAGCGGATTGCACATCGGCTGGGCGGTCACCGGGACCCATCGGACATCGGCCCTGCGGGTGTTGTCCGGGTTCGTTGCCTGGCTGGTGGTCTCTGGCGTGGCGATTTTCGGGACGGGCTGGTGGATCGCCCACGGTTGAATTCCGCCGTCGCGGTCAGCACGCTGCGACCAGGCGGATCCGCGCAGGGCACCATCGGGTGGGCCAGCGGGTCAGGCACCTAGTGCTGGTCTTCTTCCCGTTTCTGTTTGCGTCGTTGTGCTTCGACCAGTGCTCGTTCCTCGATGACCTGTGTAATGTTGCCCCATTTGCGTGACCGTTCGGGGTCGCCTTTGGCGATACGAAAAAAACAGGTTTCCGCCCCTGCGGGTATGGTTGTTTCAAAGGCGACGTCGATCGCCATGTCAGAGCCCGGACGTTGCTCGGCATAGTGCGCCATTGCCGAGTCGATCATGCCCTGGACAAAATAGCGTTGCACACGGCAATCAAACGGGCCATACACATCCTGATGCGGGCACCAGTCAATGTGAAAGTTTGCGGATTCTTCCGATTCAATACTGGCTGTTTCTAACGAGGCATAGGCAATCTTATTGAAGATGGTCGCAATAAAGCTGGCATACTCGACCGGTCCAATGTCGTCGGGGACTGTTGTGCCCTCGGTAATTTGCCGGCCGATGTCGTAGCCGATTGCGCGCAGGCTTTCCAGCACAAGGGCCTGGCCTTCGGCTCCGTATCGTTCCTCTGCTCTTTTGAGGACCTCGATCAGCGCCATTGCCTGCATCGTGCCCCATTGCCAAAGCGTGCTGGGGTCGAAGTTGGTTTTCGCCAATATCTGCTCGTTCAGACGCTGAAGCCCCTTTGCGTAGGGCTGGTTGAACTGGAATTTTCCCCAGTTTGCTTCCGGGCGTTTCTCCCAGTGTTTGACGTTCAAATTGTCGTGATTGCGTTTCACTTGTCTCTCCTTGTTCGTTAGTCCGAACCGGGCCTGGCCAATTCCAGGGCCAATGTTCGCGCGACAAATGCGCGCGCCTGTTGATCAATTTTTTTGATCGGATCTGGTTTTTCCTTGTTCAAACTCGTTACGATCAACTGAAACAGGCCGCCAATGACCGCGCCGCCAGTCAGGTCAGCGTCAATGTCTCGAGGGATTTCACCTTCGGCCTGTCCTCGACGAATATTCTTCGCCGCTCCGACGACCGCCTGCTGGGTCTTCTCGGATATCTTTGCCGCCACGACCGGATCGCACCCAAGCGGTCCCAGTGCCAAACGAACAATGGGATTGTCATAGATAAATCGCACGAACCTGGTGGTTCGGATCAGCTCCCGCTGGGGCCAGGAACCTTCCTGATCCAGCGCCGGACGGTAGATTTCGTCCTGAAACGCTTGGAAGTTGTCGGCGATTACCTGGGCGATCAGATGTCCCTTGCTGCTGAAATGGCGGTACAGTGCACCTTCGGACAGGTCCGCGCGTGCGGCGATTGCAGCAATTTCAGGGTCGCCATTGGCCCGAACCATCTCTGCAGCGGCTGCCGCGATCAGCCGCGCCCGCGTTGCCTGCCCTTTTGGTGTTTTTGCGGAGTAGTTTGCTGTCATTTCGAACACACGTCGTCGGCCTGTCTTTAGTAATGTGAATTCACTTTACAAAAAACGGGCCGACTGTGCACATCGTGAAAGCGGACTGTACGGCCTGGGAAAATCCCGACCAGTTTTCAGAATGTCTGGCGTCGGCTGGCAGGCCGACCGGGATCAACGTCGGGGCGCCATTTTCTGAAACGCCTGGATCGCGCTGAGCAGGGTGGAGATCAGGTATTGGGTCTCGTTCAGCAGGTTGATTTCCCATTCCTGGAACGGGTGGTCGGGGCTGGTGCGGCGGTACAGCCAGACCAGGGCGCCGGGAACGGCGGTCAGGCGGCGGGCGGCGACTGCGATATGGCTGGCTTGCCATTTGTCGTAGGGGGCGTAGCGCAGCGGGAACTCGCCGGGGACCAGGGTGCGGATCGTCGGGTCGTCCAGTTGCCTGCGGAACCACGACTGGTCGCCGCGGACGATGGCGCTGTCATGTCGCGCCAGGCCACCAGTGTCAAAACGCAGTTGCCAGTCAGCATCGGGATTGGAACAGGTAAACAGGGCGGCGGCATCCAGTTCGACAACGCGACGGATGTTCTGGAAGACACCTTCAAAAAAACCACGATAGTCTGGTGTGGTGCCGTCGGTAATCTCGGCGAGCGACTGGTTGAACCAGTCCAGCAACAGTTTGCGCAGGCGCGACAGCGCTGCCTCTTTGCGTTCGCGGTGGTACAGCCGGTGGCCGTTGTCCATCAGCATCTTGAATACCGGGAACGGCACCGGTTTTGGGGCCAGCAGCACCGCGCCCGTGTGGTGGGCCTTGTCCAGTTCTGCGGCAATGGCCGGGTCGCCCATCACAACCAGGGTGATCGCCGGATTGGCAACGGTCAGCAGTTCGACCGTTTGCAGCAAGGCAGCGACGTTATCGTGAGAGCCGATAACCAATGTGGCAGCCTTGGCGGCTTCGCGACGCAGGCGGTCATCATCCTGATCGTTGTGGACGACAAATGACGGAATATCAAGTTTGTCAGCGAACCTGGCAACGACTGACAAATCGGCAAAGTCGTCTTCGATGACCAGAATTTTTTCGCGTTGGTTCGACATGGCGTTGGCTGCCCCGGGGATGGAGTTGCAATAATAATTGTATGCGTTTGCGTTTGATCAGGCTGAGTGCCGCGCTGGGGGGCTTGTTGGGAGCCTCGTTTGTCCTGGCGTGCATGGATTCCCGGGCGATGATCGATTTCTACGAGGTAACGGCCCAGTCGATCGCGGATCAAAGCGCCGTGATCACCTTTGTGACCGATCCCGAAGCAACCTGCCTGGTGCGCTACGGTCTGACCGCCCAGCGGTTGGACCGAACGGCCGTTGATCCAATGATGGATGGCCAGGAATTCGCCCGGTCCCACAACGTTCCCCTGGACGGGTTGAACGCCGATACGATCTATTATTATCAGGCGGCGGCAACGACGCCGGACGGGACCGAGGGGTACTCGACGGTGTTGACGTTCCAGACCCTGGCCGGTCCTGCTGGTGCATCCAACGCAAATGGGACGGGTGGCGGCTCGAACGGCGCGGCAACGTCGACGACAGATGGGCTCGTCAATTTTGCCCGGGTCAGCAGCGGAACGACTGTAGCCGGTGTCAGCAGCGAGTTCTCACCTGGCTGGGCCGGCGAACGGGCACTGGATGGTAATCGGGCGACAGCATGGGCCACGGCCGGGGACGGAGACGATGCCTGGCTGGAACTGGACCTGGGACAGGATCGGACGATTACCCACGTTGGTTACCAGAGCCGGTCCATGGCCGATGGCAGTTCGATCGTGACATCGGTCCAATTTACGATTGGCGGTATCAATTTCGGGCCATACCCGACGACGGACCCCGAACAACTGTACGTCTACGAACTTGGGCAGACGGTTACGGCAGCGACGGTTCGATTCGATGCCGTCCAGTCGACGGGCGGAAATACGGGCGGATCCGAGATCGCGGTCTACGGCCCCCAAGATCCCTGACGACGGTTGCAGCTGGGACCTGTCCGGGCTAGCGTGGCATTAACGGATCCGTAAACAGGCGGGTCAGAAGGATTGCCATGACCAGCAACGGGCCGCCCAATCCCCTGGTTGTTGAAAACGTTGTCAAGAAATTTGGCGAGCGGCGGGCCGTTGACGGCCTGACCCTGTCGATTGAACCCGGCGAAATCATCGGCCTGCTTGGTCCGAACGGTGCCGGCAAGACCACGTTGATTCGGGCTATTGTTGGTTTGTCCCGCGTCAGCAGTGGTACGGTACGCGTCTTTGGCCACGACCCTGTCGCCGATCGACGGGTGCGGGCGCAGATCGGCTACATGCCCCAGGACCTTGCTGTTTACCCGGACCTGTCGGTGCGCGAAAACGTTGCGTTCCTGGCGGGCCTGCGGACAGCCAGCGGTCGCCCGGATCCGGACGATGTTGACCGGGCGCTGGATGCCGTTGACCTCAGTGAACGCCAGGACGACCTGCTACGGGACCTGTCCGGCGGCATGAAGCGCCGCGCGTCACTGGCGGCAACGATCTGTGGCAGCCCTGGCCTGTTGCTACTGGACGAGCCGACATCCGGGGTGGACCCGGCGCTGCGCCTGCAGTTGTGGGATCTGTTCCGCGACCTGGCCAGTCGCGGCGGGTCGATCCTGATTACAACCCACCATATCGCCGAGGCCGAGGGCAGCGACCGTGTCGTGTTCCTGCGCGACGGACGGACGCTGGCAACCGGCGAACCGCAAAGCCTGCTGGACCGGTACAACGCCCCGGACCTGGAACGGGCATTTCTGCATGCGATGAGGGACGGCCGGTGATGGTGCTGCGGATTGCCGGGCGGGTCCTGCGCGAGATGTCCCGCGACCGACGGACCATTGCCTTTATCATCGTTGCACCGATCATCGTCATGAGCCTGCTTTATTTCGCACTCCGCGCCGACGCCGATACGGATATCGCCGTGGTGTCCCGTGGCCCGGCGCGGCTGTTCGACTACGAAATGAAGCAGGCTCTGGCTGACGCCGACGGTGTCAACCTGGTCGAACTGGCCATCGCCGATGACATGCCCGACGGACCGGGCCTCGACCAGGCGATCCGTGCCGCGATCATTGCGGGCGAAGCGGACGGCGTCCTGTTGCTGGGCCAGTCGTTCCTGCCGGACCGTTTTGCCGGTGAGCCCGGGGATATTTATTTGTACCTGGAGGGGTCAAAACCGCTGGTCAGTGCCGATGTGCTGGATGCCATTGCCGACGCAATGGACGAACTGACTGCGGCCCTGCCGGTCGTCATCGATGCCCAGTGCAGTAACGACTGCGCAAATTCGGTGAACAACAAAACCATCAACGTGGAGTTCCGCCATCTGTACGGGTCGGACGATTACAACGCGACAGATCTGTTCTTGCCGCTGTTTCCGCCGTTTTTCGCCTTCTTCTTCACATTCGTCCTGGCGGCCATCAGCTTTCAGCGCGAGCGAAGCCGCGGCACGATGGACCGTATCTTTGCGTCGCCGGTCAGTTTCCTGGAGGTCGTCGCCGGATACGTCGTCGGGTTTGTCGGGTTTGCCGGGGTCCAGGCGGTTATTATCCTGGCTTTCGTATTTGGACTGATTGAATTTGAGTTCTCCGGGACCCAGATCGGAGCAATTGCACTGTGCACGTTTCTGGTTATTGTCGTCGCCCTGCTTACGGGACTGCTGGTATCGTTCGTCGCCGCCAATGAGTTCCAGGCGCTGCAGTTTGTCCCCCTGATTGTCCTGCCGCAGGTTTTCCTGAGCGACATGATCTGGCCACTCGCCACGTTCCCCAGGGCTTTGCAGGCCATCGCCCTGGCTATGCCACTGACTTATGCCAACCGGTTTTCCAGGGATGTCCTGATCCGCGACATCCCCATGATCCAGTCCGGGGCCAACCTGTTGATGATTGCCGCGTTTATCCTGTTCCTGGTTGCGGTCATCGGGATTGCCCGCCGCCGGATGACGGTCTAGGGCAACATCGCGATTTTGTCGATCAATCTAATTAATGCATCCGCATTACCCGGTTGCCATTTCTAAACGACGTTTGGCAAAATACTGCCAATGACAACATCAAGTCCCAGTCCTGCACAACCACTTGCAGCCAGAGGCCGGTTCGCCCTGTGTGCTGCAGCTGCATTGATGGCCCTGGTCGGCTGTGCCGAGTCACCCCTGGTATCGGCGGATCGGCTGGAACAGTGCGGGCGGACCCAGGCGAACTGCGGGGACGGTCCTGTTTTTGTCATTTCCGAACTGGCCCCGGTCCTTGCCGATGACGAGGGAATGGTTGGCGGTTTTAACGTCGACGGTGTCGTCAGCGACGAGGATGATCGCGATGGCTGCGAAGTCCCGGACCTGGTGGCGCCGGACGGTCGGCAGGGCATCGACAATCGTCTGACCGACCTGTTGAACCAGACATCCGACCAGATTCGCGAGTATGTCCCGCCGGTCCTGCAGTCGGCGATCAGTAACGGCGGACTGTTGTTCCTGATCGAACTGGTTGGGCTTGACGACCGGGAAAACGATGATAAAGTCGGTATCGTTGTTCGTCGATCGTCGGACCTGCCGTTGCTGGGTACGGATCAACTGATTCTGGACAGCCAGACCTTCCGCCTTGCATTCGACCACTATGTCGGTTCAACCGATACCGGGCGGATCGAAGATGGCGTCCTCAAAGCCGGTCCGTTCACGATGCGGATGATTTCCCAGTTTTTCGGCCGCGATATCCGTTTTGAATTCCGCAATATTTACGTGGAAATGGAGTTGGCCGACGATGAGTTGAGCGGCTTCGGCACGATGGGCGGCACGATTCCGATCGCCGATATCCTGGGGATCGCCGATGTCATCGACGCGACCGGTGGCGACGGAAGTGTCCCGGTTATCCGGGCACTTGTCCCTCCATTGGCAGATGTCCGCGGGACGGAATCCGACGACTGCGACGAGCTGTCGTTTGCCGTTACAGCAGGTGCCAGGCTGGCGTTCGTATATGACGATGTGCCGCTGGAACTGAACGAGGAGCCGTTGACCGGGCCGCAGATTTTTGCCAACCTGGGATGCATCCAATGCCACACGGTCCGCAACGTCCCGGGTGCAGAAGGCACGACCGGACCGGAACTGGACGGGCTGGGTGTCCGCGCCGACCGGGCGCCGACCCAGGCAGAGGGCCGCGAGTACGTGATCCAGTCGTTGATCAATCCCGATTTCTACATCGTGCCGGGCTATGAAGAGGGTGTCATGCCGATTGACACGCGCGAACGGATTACGGCGGACGAGTTTGAAACCCTGGTCGACTGGTTAATGACGCTTTAGGCTGATCGCGCCCGGGCCGATCAACCCAGCAGCTTTTTGACCTCGGTGATCAGTTCCTCCGGATCGTTGGATTTGTGGATGGCCCCGTCGGCCCCGTGTTGCTGCTGCAGTTGCCGGAGTTCCTCGAGATCCTTGACGGAATAGAGGACAAAACGGGTTCTTGTTTTGCCGGTCACCTGGCGAATGTCCGCAACCGCCTGGGCACCATCCTGGTCACCCATTCCGACATCCATCAGCACCAGGTCGGGTTCTTCCCGGGCAACGGTCGGGCCAATCCATATTGAGTCCTGCAATGAAACTTCGAAGCCGGCTCGTTCCAGTACTTCGCGGCTCCACTCGCGGATGAACTCACTGTCGTCGACGACCATGATCCGTTGTCGGCCAGGCGTGTCCGTCTGGATCTTTTCTTCAAATTTTTCGCCATAACGGGACAGCAGTTCGATGATTCCGGTGGCCATTTCCCTGCTGCGTCCGGTCAGGCGGATAAAGCGGATACCCATGCCGCCCGGCCCTTTGCCAGCTGCCGGGTTACGGACCCAGGCGACCTGGCCGATCCCTTCAAACGGTTGGCCCGACTCGGAAAACCGAAACGCAAAGCCGACTTGTGTGCCGACCGGCAATGTTTCTGCAGATTCAACGAAGACACCACCGCGACTGATGTTGCGGGCCTGTGTTGTCAGGAATTCAGATTTGGATTCGAGCCGGACAGAGACTTTGTTGTCGAGGATCTCAACGCGTGGTTCGTTGCGCACAGGGCACTCCCTCGGGAATCAGACCAGTACCCCCAAGCGCCGGTACCACGCAGAATGCCGGATCCTGGTCGTTCAGTCAAGTTTGAGCGGTGTAAACATCGGATCCCAGTTGTATTTGTTATACGAGCCAGCTTCGACCTCGCGCTGCAGGCTGCGGGCGTCGATCAGGGTTGTATCCAGGATGATCGCCGATGCGATGTCCGCCGGTTTGACCTCGGTGGCCATCGAATCCAGGATCGCAAATGCGGCCGCCTGGTTGCCCGTGACAATTTCGTACTCGGCTCTGAACAGGTACCACAGTGCGAACTTGCCACGCTGATGCGTTTCGGCCAGGTCCAGGTACAGTCGTCCTTTCTCCAAATCGCCAACGCTGACCGGAAAGGTCGGTGCCTTGACGTAGATCTTGGCCAGCCCCACCAGGGCATTGGCATAGTACAGGTCCGGCTGTTCCCGATTGACGTCTTCGAACGCCGCCTTGATGTCAGGAATCATCTGGGCTGCGTTCAGGACGCCCAGGGCGATAACTTCCAGCCCGGCAAACGAGGCCAGCCAGAACTTTGTCAGCGGGGACCCGCCGTTTGCCACCAGGACCTTGCGCGCCATTTTCTTGCCGACCCGCGCCGCGCGCACACGTTCCTGACCCAGTTCGACCAGCCGCCAGTAGTTGAACCAGTACAGCAACGCCCAGTCACCAAGGGCCGGGTCGCCACCGTTCTCGAACGCCCGCCAGATCCGGGAAACCAGGTCCTTGACCGGTTCCAGCTGGAACAACCCGGCGCGAATCAGCGGGTAAACACTGGTCGACTGCCGATACGGATCCAGGTCGGCCAGGCGCAGTTCGCCCAGGGCCTGTCCCGCGCCGGGTGCCAGCGAAGCCGCACCGATTGCGGCGGCTGACTTGACCATTTTCCGCCGGTTCAACGATTCTCCGATCATACCCATGACAATAGTACGGCCACAGCCGCAAATCAATACCGGTTTCGGTTCTGTCACGGCACCATCTGCCGGCGTCAGGCCAGTCACCGCTCTTGTCCGAAAAAACGCTGCAGTGACGGGGATTTTGGTTGCCCCGCTGTCATCGGCTCTGCTACACTGCCAGAATCCGTCACACACAGATGTGACCTGTTCGGAGGCCCCGAAAAACATGTTGAACTGGTTTGGATTTCTGTCCAGCGACCTGGCCATTGACCTGGGTACCGCAAATACGCTGATTTACGTCAAGGGCAAGGGTATTGTCGCGCGCGAGCCCAGTGTCGTTGCGGTCCAGATGGACGGACGATTCGGGGTCAAAAAGGTCCTGGCGGTCGGTACCGACGCCAAGCGAATGGTCGGACGAACGCCCGGCAATATCGTGGCCACCCGGCCAATGAAGGACGGCGTCATCGCCGACTTTGAAGTTACCGAGAAGATGCTCAGCCACTTTATCCGGCTGGCGCAGGAAAGTCGCAGTTTTATCAAACCGCGAATTGTTATCTGTGTCCCGTTTGGAATCACCGAGGTTGAGAAACGAGCGGTTCGGGAATCGGCCGAAAGCGCCGGCGCGCGTGAGGTCTACCTGATTGACGAGCCAATGGCGGCGGCCATCGGTGCCGGGCTGCCCATTACCGAACCCAGCGGCAACATGATTGTCGACATCGGGGGCGGTACGACCGAAGTTGCGGTGATCAGCCTGGCTGGCATTGTTTACTCAAAAAGCGTCCGCGTTGGCGGTGACAAGATGGACGAAGCCATCATCCAGTACATCAAACGTACCTACAACCTGTTGATTGGTGAGCGCACGGCCGAAACAATCAAGATGGAACTGGGTAACGCCTTTCCGGATCCGGGCGGCGAGCAACGTTCGATCGAGGTCAAGGGTCGTGACCTGGTCGCCGGCATTCCCAAGACTGTTCGAATCACGGATGAAGAAGTTCGTGAGGCCCTCAGCGAGCCTGTTTCAGCGATTGTCGACGCGGTCAAGATTACCCTGGAGCGAACGCCGCCGGAACTCGCAGCCGATATCGTCGACAAGGGCATCGTCCTGGCTGGTGGTGGCGCACTGCTGCGAAACCTGGACATCCTGCTCCGCGAAGAATCCCAGCTCCCGGTTACGATCGCCGAGGATCCGTTGACCGCAGTCGTTCGCGGCAGCGGCAAGGTTCTGGAAGAAATCGAACTATTGCGCCGGGTAACCGACTCTTGAACCCCGCCCGGGTCAACCCCCGGGGTAACGGTACCGGTGCCCGGACCGGAATAATTTGCGCCCGGCATCTGGTGCCGGGTGCGGCAGGATAACGGAAACTCCGCTTCATGCGACCCAGGCGTCGTCCCATAAAACAACTGTTCCTTGCGCTGCTGATTTTTCTGGCGGCCTGGCAGATCGTCTGGATGAAGCTTCCCCGGGATGCCCGGCTGATTCCGCCCTTATCGTGGGCAATGCAGGGCATTGTTGCCACCGGTGCCGTGTTGCACAATGGCTGGAATTCAATCAGGACGGCAACCGGTGTCTACCTGGACGCCGTTGATGTCGCCAGCCACGCAGAGGACCTGCAACGGGAAAACGAGCAACTGAAATTCCAGAATTGGTGGTTACAACGGGCGCTGGACGACCGCCAGGTCATTGACCAGATGATCGGATGGACCATGCTTCCCTGGACGGGATCTGCGGCCAGGGTCGTGTTCCACGATGCGATGGACCGATACCGGTCCGCGTGGTTGCAGGTACCTGACGACGCCGTCGTCGCCGGCCAGGCCGTCCTGGCACCGGCCGGACTGGCCGGCCGAGTCGTCGACCAGCAGGGACGATTCGCGCATGTCCTGCTGGTACAGGATGTCGA
>JBFJWU010000072.1:0-11676 GCA_041623475.1 bacterium
ACAGGATATTTCAGCGACGCCAACCACGGTTGACAACGTAGGCGACCAGCTGAAAACAGCCTGGCGCAACCTCGACCGCCACCTGAAAAAACAGAAGGTAAACCTCTATTTGCCGGTGTCGGTACTTGAGATGTACGAAGACTGGTTCCTGGATTATGCCAGTTACGTTATCCTCGAAAGGGCGGTCCCGTACGTCGAGGACGGCCTGAAGCCAGTCCAGCGCCGGATCCTGCACGCCATGAAACTGCTGGACGACGGCCGGTTCCACAAGGTCGCCAATATCATCGGCAAAACCATGACGTTCCATCCCCACGGTGACGCCTCCATTGCCGATGCCATCGTCAACCTGGGGCAGAAAGAACTGCTGATCGAAACCCAGGGCAACTGGGGCAACATCTACACAGGTGATCCGGCCGCCGCAGCCCGCTATATCGAGGCCCGGCTGAGCAAGCTGGCGCTGGATATCATGTTCAACCCCGTCCTGACCGAATGGACGATTTCCTACGACGGCCGTGCCAAAGAACCCGTCACCCTGCCCGTCAAGTTTCCGTTGCTGCTGGCCCAGGGGGTCGAGGGCATCGCCGTCGGCCTGTCGACCCGGATCCTGCCCCACAACTTTATCGAACTGTGCAAGGGCTCGATCAAGATCCTGCAGGGCAAGAAACCAAAGCTGCTGCCTGACTTTCCGACCGGTGGAATGGCGGATTTCAGCGAGTACAAACACGGCAAGCGTGGCGGACGGGTCCGGATCCGCGCCCGGATCGAACCGGTTGACCTGAAGACGCTGAAGATTACCGAAGTGCCCTGGAGCACGACCACCAGCAGCCTGATCGATTCGATCGTCAAGGCCAGCGAAAAGGGCAAGATCAAAATCCGCAAGATCGAGGACAACACCGCCCGCGATGTCGAGATCCTGATCCACCTGCCAGCCGGCGTGTCGCCCGAAGTCATGACCGACGCGCTGTACGCATTTACCAGCTGCGAAGTTTCGGTCTCGCCCAACTGTTGCATCGTCCAGGACGACGCGCCGGTATTTACAGACGTTCGCGATGTCCTGCAGCGATCGACCGAGCAGACCAAGGCGCTGCTCAAGCGCGAACTGGAAATCCGCCTGGGCGACCTGGAAGAAAAATGGCACTTCAGCTCGCTGGAAAAGATCTTTATCGAAAATCGCATCTATCGCGATATCGAAGAGTGCGAAACCTGGGAAGCGGTGATCAAGGCCATTGACGATGGCCTGAAACCCCACGTCAAGAAACTGAAACGCGACGTTACCGAGGAAGACATCGTCCGCCTGACCGAAATCAAGATCAAACGGATCTCCAAATACGACAGTTTCAAGGCCGACGAAGCGATCCGGGCGCTGGAAGACGACATCAAGCAGATCAAGCTGGACCTGAAACACCTGACCGAGTACGCCATCGCCTGGTTCGAGAAGCTGCTGGAAAAGTACGGCAAGGGGCGCGAACGCCGGACCGAGTCGACCGAATTCACCACGGTTACACGTGCCGCAGTCGCGGCCGCCACCAGCAAGCTGTATATCAACCGCAAAGAAGGCTTTATCGGCACGGGGCTGCGCAAATCAGATTCCGAACTGCTGGGCGACTGTTCCGAATTGGACGAGGTGATCGCTTTCTGCAGCGACGGAACGTTCATGGTCGACAAGGTCGATGACAAGGTCTTTTTCGGCAAGAACATCGTCCACGCGGCCATCTATAAGCGCGGTGATGATCGTACGACCTATCACATGATTTATCGCGACGGCAAAGGCGGCAAGGCCTATGCCAAACGTTTTTCGGTTCCCAGTATCACCCGTAGCCGCACCTACGACCTGACCGCCGGCAAGGCCGGATCACGGGTCCACCACTTTACGGCGCACCCCCAGGGCGAAGCCGAAGCGGTAACGATCCATCTGTCGGACAGCTGCGGCGCCCGCAACAAGGTCTTTGATTTTGAGTTTTCGGAACTGGCAATCAAAAGCCGCGGCGCCCGCGGCAACCAGATCACAAAATGGCCGGTCCGCAAGGTCACGACAAAAAGTATCGGCCCGTCAACACTGGATCCCGAGGAAATCTGGTTCGACCCGGCCGAGGGCGCGTTGAATACCGAGGAGCGGGGCGACAGCCTGGGCATGTTCAGCGGCGACGAACGGATCCTGGTGGTTTATGAAACCGGGAACTATGAAATTACGGATTTCAATCCCGAAAACGTTTACGGCCAGGGTGTTCGCCTGGTCGAAAAGCTGAAACCGGACACCGTAATGAGCGTTGTCTATTACAACGCCGACAAGGACGCCCACTACGTCAAACGATTCGAGGTCGATCCGGAAATCAACGGCAAACGCATTGACTTTATCGGCGATCCCAAAAACGAACTTGCCATCGTCAGTACGTCCAGGCATCCAAAAGTCCACGTCGAGTTCAAAAAAGCAAAAAAACGCACCCCGGACCCGATCGACGAGGACTTGTCCGAGTTCATCGACGTCAAGGGTGTCGCCGCGATGGGCAACAAGCTCAGCAACTATGCGCCGAAAAAAATTGAGTTACTCGTCGACGAGAATGACGACGCGGAAGAACCCGGCGAAAGTCCCAAAGCCGGGACGCTCAGCCTGTTCCCGGACGAAGATTAACCCCGGATCTGTCCTGGTCCAGTAACCTGTAGCCAACCGGACTGCGAGGTACCTGTGACTGATCAAGCTGAAATCCCGAAACTGTTTTCCATTACCGGCTATTCCCTGGTCGGCGGCGGCTGCGCCATGGTCCTGATGTTGCCGCTGGGTATGTTTGTCCTGCAGCCGTTGATTCCAACGGGCAATGACATCCTGCTGTACCTGGCTGCAACAATTGGCTGCGCCTTTGTCGCGTGGGGCAGCATCCTGTTGATGACCGGCAGCTTGCCCGACGCCGCTAGCGCGGTCGCGATGCCGACCGGCATTGGCTTCTGGTTCCTGTCGGCTATGCGCGCCTATGCGTACGCGGCCAGCGAGCAGTTGTCATCGGTCGCAGGCCCACTGCTGCTGGGTGAGTCGATCCTGTTTGGTGTTGTCGGCGGCTTGTTTGTCAATTTCGCGTGCGCCCGACTGCTGGAGTCATACGGGCCCAGGCCAGCTGGCATCGGCCAGCGTTTCCAGCAGATCTGGACCAGTTGGCGGTCATTGCCGGTCTGGGTCCAGGTCTGGGTATTGGCCGTGCTGGTCCCACCCAATGTGGCAGCGGTTGCATTCCTGGACACCCCCATTGGCCGCTGGACCGCCATTGCCGGCCTGTTTGTCCTGGTCACCAACGGGACGCTGCTGGTTGGCCAGGCCCGCCTGTCGGGCCTGATGGGGGTGCCCCACCTGGTCGTCTGGATCCCACTGGTCATTTTTGTCACCGGGCGACTGGTCGCCGGGCAGGCGACGGGCAATGAACTGGTTCTGGGCGTGGCGGTCCTGGTCGTCAACGCAATTTCTGTCGCCTTTGACCTGAACGACACGCGCAAATGGGTCACTGGCCAACGCGAGCTTGCGTGGCCCGACGTCGGATCCGGCCCGACCGCCTGATGCCGCTGTACATCGCCCTGCTTCGGGGCATTAATGTCGGCGGGCGCAATCGTCTGCCGATGGCGGACCTGCAAACATGCCTGTCAGCGACCGGCGCGACCGACGTGCAGACTTATATCCAAAGCGGCAACGCCGTGTTCAAGTCGATGGCCGATCCAGTTGATCTGGATCGCCGGATCGCGGACCAGATCCAGACCGTTGCAGGCTTCACGCCCCAGGTGATGGTCCTGCCAGCCGACAGGTTTCGGGCGATCGCCGCCGGCAACCCCTACGCGGATCTTGCCGATGCCGAAAAATCCGTCCACGTCTGGTTTCTTGACGGACCGTCGGCAACCAGCCATTCCGAAATCAACGACCGTTGCAGCGCCAGCGAACAACTACGGTTAAGCGACGACGCGCTGTACCTGTATGCACCGGATGGCATCGGCCGCAGCAAACTGGCCAACGCAATGGAGCGATTGCTGGGAACAACTGCGACGGCCCGCAATTGGCGTACAATCGGAAAATTGCTGGAACTGCTGGACCAGATGTCAGGCGGTTTGCGGTAACAATCCCTGCCGCCGCCAGGCACCGACGCTGCGCCGACGGATGACACCCAGCTCTGCCAGGCTGACCGCCAACGGCTGCCAGATCTGCCGGATCAGGTCCCTCCGGTGCTCGCTACGCAAAGCCGCGCGGAATTCGTCATAGCTGACGAGGTTTGAAATCTGCCGGCTGTAACGACTGGGCAGGCCGACTCGCAGCGCACCGACGACAATCCGTTCAACGGTTTCGTTCAACAGCCGACGTTGAACGCGGCTCATTTTCGGAATCATGTGTGCCAGCCATTCCTCGGCAAAGGCAATGTGCCTGGCCTCTTCAACCATATGGGTGCGACCGATCTGCTGCATGATCGGGTGCAGCTTGCCCCCCTGGTTGCGGGCCGCGCGGCGGGCAAAATCATCACCGAACACCTCGAACGCCAGGGTCAGCGTCCAAAGTAACGCCGGCATACTGGTGGCGATGACAGGCGTCAACACCGAGGCCGTCAGCCCCCACGCATGCTGCCCGATCCCTTTGGTCTGGATGTCCGGATTCAGGCGCACCCAGTGGTTGAACATCGTCATGTGCTGACATTCTTCGGCCACCTCGTGCAGCATGTATCGCCAGGCCGGATCGTAGGGATTGGTTTTGTGCACCACGGCCAGCAACGCCTGGTTCAACAGGTGTTCGCCGATGTGGTTGTTCCGCATGAAGTTGGTCACTTCCCAGCGGGTCAGGAAGCTCTTGTCCGCCGGCGACAACCGGTCAGCAACGGGCGTACCGTCATAGAACGCGTATCCATCAGGCATATACAGGTGCTTGTCATCAATTGGCACAGACCAGTCAATAATCTCGCGGTCATATGGGTAGAATCGGCGCGCAGCGCTGCTGTCGTTCAGCCGGTCACTGAAATCCGGCGTGGCGTGGACAGGAATCCGGGCCATGGCCCCCCCTTGCAGTTAAGACATATCCCCTTGTCCCAATCATAGTCCTGCGGCATCCAATGGTCAAGAAACGCATTAACCATCTGGTCAAATCGGAACGCCTGGCATTGCACGGACTGCTGTAGCAACGACAGAGATCAGGTCCAGTGACCTGAATATAATCCTGGCCAGCGAATCGGGTTTTGTCTTGCGAGCAGATTTCCCTTGACGACGCAGAGCCGGATGTCGTCAACTACAATAGTAAGTCGTTTAAACCACACGGCCGCGACAGTTGTCCGGCTCGATGCCACTATACAGGAGGGCTTTTGATGCTTACCCGAATTGCCGGAGTTGTTTTGATTTCCGCGATGTTTGTTTCCGGATGCGCGCATAGCAAAAAACTACAGACCGATCTGGATTCTTGCCACGCCGAGATTACCAAGTTGCACAAACAAGGCAATGCACTAAGCGACCTGGCATCTCTGGCCAATGCGCGAGCCAACGCCTACAAAGACCTGGCCAGGCTGCTTCGTGACGCCCTGGGGGATATGGAGTTTGAGATCGCCATCGTCGACGGCCGCCTGGTCCTCCGGTTGCCAACTGCAATCCTGTTCGAATCAGGCAAGGCAATGATCAAGCCATCTGGTGACGACGCACTGAAAAAAGTCGCCGGAGTGCTGAAGACCCGTGACCGCCTGTTTATTATTGCCGGGCACACCGACAATGTTGCCCTGAGGGCCACCGATGCCGGCTATGAATCCAACCGGCACCTGGGTTGGAAACGCGCCGACAATGCGCGCAAGATACTTGTCAAGCACGGCATGGCGGAAAAACAACTGGTTTCGTCCGGCTTTGGCGAATTCTTCCCGGTTGCGGACAACAAAACCGATGCCGGCAAAGCAGAAAACCGACGAATCGAAATTATCGTTCTGCCCAAGGTCTCGGAATTGCCGACAATTTCCAGCGATATCTGATCCAACGGGCCAGTCGCCACGACACTCCCGGGCGACTGGCCCGTCAACCTGGACCTGCCCCGGAAAACGCCGACCAAAGGGCGCACCAACCGAGAGCCAGGAAATCTGGCCTTCCTACGGAGACATATCCACGATGACGACAATCCTGACCGAACAAATCGACCACGTCTTTGTCATGCGCCTGAATCGCGCCGACAAACTGAACTCGTTCAACCTGCAAATGCTCCGCGAATTGGGCGAGGCCTACAGCGAATACGAAAACAACCCGGACCTGTGGTGTGCAGCGCTGCTGCCCGTTGGCGACCATTTCACCAGCGGCCTGGACCTGGCCGAAGTCGGGCCGGCTGTGCGCGACGGTAACGCCCTGTTTCCCGATGGGGCCATGGATCCGCTGGACCTGCACCCACCCCATCGCACAAAACCGGTTGTCTGCGGAGTCCGGGGCTGGTGCCTGACCATCGGGATCGAGCTGTTGCTGGCCTGCGACATTCGCCTGGCGGCCACCGGGTCCCGGTTCAACCAGATGGAAATAAAGCGGGGCATCATGCCATTCGGCGGTGCGACGATTCGTTTTCCGCAGATCGCCGGCTGGGGCAACGCCATGCGTTGGTTGCTGACGGCGGACGAATTTGATGCGGATGAAGCCCATCGGATCGGCCTGGTCCAGGAGATCGTCTCGCTGGCGGACCTGGAAGAACGTACCATCGAACTGGCCACCCGTGTGTCGTTGCAGGCACCCCTGGGGGTCCAGCGCACAATGGCCGCGGCCCGGGAGTCCCTGGAACAGGGGCCGACCGCAGCAGCGGCCAATCTGCTGGGACACGCACGCCGTTTGATGGACAGTCAGGATGCCGCCGAAGGCGTCCAGTCATTTATCGAACGCCGCAAAGCCGAATTCAAGGGCAAATAGCCGGAATTACTGCACACGGGTGCAAACAATCGTAGTAATGGACATCAGCAGCGACATCATTGCCGCCCTGCAATCCGCCAGCCACATCGTTGCCTTCACCGGCGCCGGCATCAGCGCCGAAAGCGGGGTACCGACATTCCGCCAGGCCCAGACCGGCCTGTGGGAACAGTATGACCCGACGGAACTGGCCACGCCCCAGGCGTTCCAGCGGGATCCTCGCCTGGTCTGGGAGTGGTACCAGTGGCGTCGGGACCTGATTGCGGGGGTCGACCCGAATCCGGGCCATATTGCCCTGGTGCAGATGGAACAACGGGCACGACAATTTACATTGATCAGCCAGAACGTCGACGATCTGCACGAGCGGGCCGGCAGCACGGCTGTGCTGGCGCTGCATGGAAAAATCCACCGAACGAAACGATTCAATGACGGGCAACTGGTCGAGTCGTGGCCGGACACAGGCGACGTTCCCCCGCGCTGTCCCGAAACGGGTGGATTGTTGCGTCCCGACGTCGTCTGGTTTGGTGAGTCACTGCCCGCCGAAATCCTGGAGCAGGCGTTCGCAGCGGCGCGAAACTGTGACCTGTTCCTGTCGATTGGAACGTCTGCGATGGTACAGCCGGCGGCGCAGCTGCCGATCGAGGCTCTGCGATCAGGGGCCCGGGTACTGGAGATTAATCCCGAACCCACGCCGTTGAGCGGACAGGCGACGTGGGCCCTGAACGGACCGTCCGGCGAAATCCTGCCCGTGCTGGTCGCCCGGGCATGGCCCCAGGAAACCGGTTAACGCTCAGGGGATCTTGAATTCGTCCAGGAAGTTCATCAAGTCTTCCGCGGTTGGCTTGATCGTATCGGTATTCCCGTCCTTCATGCCCGCTGCGCAATCCACACCCTTGTCCGTAGCTTCCAGGGTCACGCCGTCCTGATCACCAGTCCGGGATGTCAACTGAATGGATCCCTCCAGGGCGCAGACGGCGTCCAGTTCTGTATCTCCCCAGAGGACCGTACCGCGGACACCGGCAACAGCGGTCGGTGTCTTGACCGTACCCCTGGTCGGCCCCCTGAACCACGACGCGACATCCATCTTGAAACGTCCGAACAGCACGTCCAGTACGAATGATCGCTCCTGGTCGATTGCCAGCGAGGACAGTTCAATTGAGCTTTTCGGACCGATACTGACGACAGAATTGTCCTTCAGCAGCACACGGACTTTGCCGGTCGCCCGCGTTGTCAACCGGTCCTGCGCGTACAGCGGCACACCAATGGACAGGCGGTAATTCTTGCCGCCGCGTTCCAGCACGACCGAACCAGCCAGGTCGGCGATCACACCGACATCGGCTTCAATTGCATCGGCATCCTGCGGCAACATCAGCATCATCAAGGCAGCAAGAATTCGGACCATCACAGCAAACCTCCTGTGGCGTGCGGGCAATACCTAACTATAACGAACGGGAAAGCCCCGCGGCAAGGCCGACGGCCCAATTGTGCCCTGAATTGACAAGGCCACCAGTCCGTAATAACCTGACCCTGTGAACCTGGTACTGACAACACCCTGCAGTTTGGCCAACGCACATGTGCGTCTGGTCCTGGTCCCGGCCGTCTGGCTGAAAGGGACTCGTCTGCCCGTGGTCTAGTGTCAAACCAGTCAAGATTGCTTTGATACAAACGCCGTGGGCAGACCCACGGCGTTTTTTTTTGCCCCAACCCGGCACGTGAAAGGACATTTACGATGACTACCCGGGAACAAACTGGATTCGCGCTTTGTATCGTTGCCGTTGTCGGCTTTTCGATCAAGGCGATCCTCGCCAAATTTGCCTATCAGGACGGAACCGGCGCGATCGATTTGATCGTCTTGCGCCTGCTGGTTGCTGTCCCGTTGATGGCCCTGACGCTCCTGGTCGCCGAAGGGCACCGTGCGTTTATCGTCACGGCACGCGAGGCGGTCTGGTACCTGTTTCTGGGCGGTGTCGGTGTTACCGGGGCGATGTCGTTTTCGTTCCTGTCGATCGAGTTGATTGACGCATCCCTGGCAACCATCATCACATTTACGTATCCGGCGATGACCGTCGCCCTGCTGGCCGCCGTTGGCCGCCAGGCGCTGACCGTACGAACCGCCATTGCGGTTCTGGTCACATTTGCCGGGATCATTATGGTTATCGCACCAACGATGGACATCGGCACGTCAGTTAACCCTGCCGGAATCGGCCTTGCACTGGCGTCAGCGGCGATGTTTGCCGGCTATAACGTGGCGGCTGAAAAGTTGATGGAAGAAACGTCGTCGTTGCGGGTCGCAACGCTGGGCATGATTGTCGCAACCACGGTCCTTGTAACGGGCAACGGTATCCCGACGACGGCGACGGACCGTTCACTGGCGATTGCAGGTATCCTGGGCGTTTTCAGCGGATACATCCCGTTCCTGGCCTTTGCCGCGGCGATGCAGCGTATTGGCGCAACTCGGGTCGTAATCATCAACGGGCTTGGCCCGGTCCTGACATTTGCCTGGGCTACGATCCTGTTGAACGAACGTCTGGCACCGATTCAACTGGCTGGCGGCACAATCGTCGTTGCCGGTGTTTTCATTGCCCGGTCGGTCAAGCAGACGGTGGAGATTAACGTCACGTCACCAGCAGCAGCTGCTGCGAAATAAGTCAGTCCAGTCGGGGGATTTGCAGCAACAGCTGCCAGTCCCCCGGCTCGGGTTGCCGATCCGTCGAGATCAGGCCGATATGGACAAGCGGCCCGGCCGGATCCAGTGCATCTGGCATCAGCAGGTTGAATCGTTGTTTTACGATCTTGCCAGCCGGCCAGAGTACAGGCGGAAAGATGATCCCGCCGACCGTATCCGGGCGTTGTTCGTGAATCTTGGCATTAACGTAACGCTCTTTGCCGGGAAAGAACGAGTCAACCGACTGGATCGGCTGGCCCGGCCCGGCCTGCAGGCCAATAATCAGGTCCTGGTTCGCAGCGGGCTGTTGCCGGGTTTGAAAGAAGATGTCCAGATTAATTCGGTCCCGCGGTTTGACGGTCGCCTTGCTCAATGAAATCCCGGCGACACTGACATCAGGGCTCAACTGGATCTGTCGCGCCTGTGCCGTGGGGGAAAGGTCGTCGCGTATGACCTCTGAATGATACTGTTCAAACTCTGCAACAACGCCGGACTTCCCTGGACGATCCCGTCGAGACACTTCGTAGCGCAAGCGGACCAGGCGTTTCCAGGCCAGGATATCGCGAAACCACTGCTCAGCCTCGGGGCGTTGATCGACGATATTGACGGTTTCCCCGGGATCGGTTTCCAGATTGAACACCGACGGGGGGTAGTAATCATAGTCATAAAGGTATTTGAACGGCCAGGATATGACGCTGGCGCACTCTGCAGCCTGCAGGCAATGGGAAAAGATCGGTCGATCGCGCCGAGCCTGTCCGACCGGGCTGCCCCGCCAGGCACCACCGATCGGCACGAGCCCGAGCAGCGATGTAACGGTCGGAGCAATATCCAGCTGGGACACGGGGCCGGGCACAGACCGAGCGGCCGCTGCTGATCCAGGCGCCAGGATCAGTAGCGGCACCCGCAGGGATTCATCGTGAATCGACCAGCCGTGTCCCCACTTGCCGTGCTCATGAAATGCTTCGCCGTGGTCACCCATAATCACGAACAAAGTGTCCTGGTCCAGTCCGGCCTGACGATACTGGTCGATCAGTTGGCCGACAAACCAGTCCACGTAGTGCACGCTGTTCAGGTAACGGTTGTATCGGTCGTCATCGACCAGTCGTAACTGCTCGAGCCTGGGGATGGTCAGGTAGCGGCTATGGGGTGCACCGGTCAGGTAAACCGCCAGAAACGGACTGTCGTCCGTCCGGATCCAGTCCATCGCCGGTTCCAGCAGGATCCGATCTTCGAACGCAAACTCATTGGCGATATGGTTTCCCGCGACGGGGATCTGCTCCAACGCCTGGAAGTGATCAAAACCCATATTGCTGACCAGGTAGCGCCGACGCTCGAATTGCTCGGTGGCAGACTGGAAGAATCCACTGCGATAGCCGATGCCGGACAGCAACGTCGGCAGACACGGATCCGGCAGGCCGCCCAGGCGGGTTTCTGTCACCTCGTCGGTAATATTGGGTTCGTATCCACAAAGCGTCGCTACAAGGGCCTTGGACGTATGCGGCACAATCGCATAGGCGTGTTCGACCAGGACACCCTGAGTCGCCAACGCCGCAAAGTTTGGGGTCAGGGGTGAATCGGGGTTGTAGGGATTAACCCAGTCCGCGCGTGTCGACTCCAACAACACAATGACAATGTTCTTGGCCTGGAAACCGTCGCCGGCGGCCAGCGACCGGGGATACCTGGCGGCGTGCGCCAGCCGGACGTCACCCATGTCAGGCTCATTATCCCGGACCCACCGCCAGGCCAGGCCGGCCACGGCATTTTGCGACGGAACAATGCCAACAGGCGCAGGTGACGGCGCCATGGCCGCCAGGATCAACAGCATCGACAGGGCCAGTCCGCGGACCCGATATCGCCAGCCACCAGGAAATTCGAATCCAATCCGTCGCCTGACGCCACTGGTCAGCAATGGCACCAGCACAACCAATGCGGCGAACACCCCGACCATCTGCCAGGGAGTATTGGAAATCTCCGGAATCAGGAATGCCTGCAGTCCAAAGAGATTCGTGACCATGTAGTCCAGCAATGCCGGCGTGGCAAACGTTCCCGTCACAACGTACAACCGTTGCGCCAGCACTTCCAACACAAGGTAAAAAACAGCCACGACCTGCAGCGTTCCCATCAAACCGGCGGCGGGAATCGCC